>NZ_JBWKEC010000013.1:0-39427 GCF_056435645.1 Amycolatopsis sp. NPDC043889 | reverse complement strand
GTTGCTCTTTTTGCCCAGATTGGCGGCCGGGTTGGGGTGGTGTTTGGTGTGGGTTGGGGGGGGGGGGGGGTTTTTTTCCCCCCCCCCCCCCCCCCCCACGACCACCCCGACCCAACACCTTTCCGGCGTCTTTGGCCGCCCGCGGGACATGGCCACCCCGAACGCTAGGAACACGAAGAGCGCGTCAGCCTTCCCAGGCGGCCTTGTGCAGCCGCCGCAGCGCCCGCACCGCGGCCACCGCGCGTTCCCGGTCCACCGCCTGCACCGCCATGACCGAGTAGTACTCGTCGTCCGGCAGTTCCAACCGCGCCCACGAGGCCCCGTCCGGGAAGCTCACCGAGAGCACCTCGCTCCACGCGAACTTCTTGGTCATCAGCACGTTCCGGACCTCGATGCCGTCGGCGTCGGCCTTCACGCGCGCGGTCGCGAACAGCATCGTGCCCGCGGCGAGCAGGACCCCGATACCGATCATCGCCGCCTGGTCGGACGGCTGGAAGATCACGCCGGTGTCCGAGCCGCGCAGCAGTACCGCGACGACCACGAACGTCGCCAGCATGATCACCGCCAGCACCGAACACATCACCAGGGCACGGCGGGGCCGCACCACCACGACCTCGGATTCCGTCATCACATCCGCCTCGACGCTCACACGAAGCCCCGCTCGGTCCACGGCTGGCGCAGGTTCCGCAACGCGTGCGCGGCGTCCAGCGCGGCGACCGTCGCTTCGTAGCCTTTGTCCTCGGCGGAGCCGGGCAGCCCCGACCGGTCGAGGGCCTGCTGCTCGGTGTCGCAGGTGAGGACGCCGTTGCCGACCGGGGTGCTCTCGTCGAGCGCGACCCTGGTCAGGCCCGCGGTGACCGCGTCGCAGACGTACTCGAAGTGCGGCGTCCCGCCCCGGATGACCACGCCCAGCGCGACGACCGCGTCGTGCGTGCGGGCCAGCGCCTGCGCGGCGACGGGCAGTTCGACGGCGCCCGCGACGCGCACGACCGTCGGCTCCTCCTCCAGGTCGGCCGCCTTGGCCGCCTCGAGGGCGCGTTCCAGCAGCGCGCTCGTGATCTTCGTGTGCCAGCGCGTGGCCACGATCCCGAGCCGGATGTTCTTACAGTCGGACAGGTCGAGTTCGACGTCCGGACGGCCCTCGCCGCTCACCGCGTGCCACCTCCGTTGCCCTGGTCGACCTCGGCGCCGACCTGGTCGAAATGCTCCAGCTGGGACAGGTCGTGCCCCATCCGGTCCCGTTTGGTCTTGAGGTAGCGCAGGTTCTCCGGGTTCGGCGAGATCGGCAGCGACACCCGCCCGCTCACCCGCAGGCCGTAGCCCTCCAGCCCGACACGCTTGGCCGGGTTGTTCGTCAGCAGCCGCATCGAGCGGACGCCGAGGTCGCACAGGATCTGCGCGCCGGTGCCGTAGTCCCGCGCGTCGGCGGGGACGCCGAGCTGCAGGTTCGCGTCGACGGTGTCCGCGCCGGCGTCCTGCAGCTGGTAGGCCTGCAGTTTGTGCAGCAGCCCGATGCCGCGGCCCTCGTGGCCGCGGATGTAGAGCACGATCCCGCGCCCTTCCTTGGCGACCGCTTCCAGCGCGGCCTCCAGCTGCGGGCCGCAGTCGCAGCGCAGCGAACCGAAGACGTCACCGGTCAGGCACTCGGAGTGCACGCGGACCAGGATGTCCTCGCCGTCGCCGATCTCGCCGTAGACGAACGCGATGTGCTCGATCCCGTCGAGCAGGCTGTCGTAGCCGACCGCCCGGAACGTGCCCGCGGCCAGCGGGATACGCGCCTCGGCGACCCGCTCGACCTGCTTCTCGGTGCGCCGCCGGTACGCGATCAGGTCGGCGATGGTGATCATCTTGAGGTCGTGGTCCGCGGCGAAGACCTCGAGTTCGTCGCGGCGGGCCATGTCGCCCTCGTCCTTCTGCGAAACGATCTCGCAGAGCACGCCGGACGGGGAAAGCCCGGCGAGCCGGGCCAGGTCGACGGCGGCTTCGGTGTGCCCCGGGCGCCGCAGGACACCGCCCTGCTTGGCGCGCAGCGGGACCACGTGGCCGGGCCGCCGGAAGTCCGACGCCTTGGACGCCGGGTCGGCGAGCAGCCGGACGGTGTGCGACCGGTCGGCCGCGGAGATACCGGTGGTGATGCCCTCCGCGGCGTCGACCGTGACGCTGTACGCGGTGCCGCGCTGGTCCTGGTTCGTGTGGTACATCGGCGGCAGGTCGAGCCTGTCCGCCTCGGGTTCGGTCAGCGCCACGCAGACGTACCCCGAGGTGTAGCGCACCATGAAGGCCATCAGTTCCGGCGTGGCCTTCTCCGCCGCGAAGATCAGGTCACCCTCGTTCTCGCGGTCTTCGTCGTCCACCACGACGACCGGACGGCCGGCCTTGATGTCGGCGATGGCCGCCTCGATGGCATCGGCGTTCACGGCCACCCCGCCTCCACAGGGGGTCAGATCCGCCGACCCCGGAATCGCACTCGTCTCGCTCACGCCCGCTCCTCCGTACCGCCATTGTCCCCCTGCGCGCGCAGGTGCGGCATGGCCAGCTTCTCGACGTACTTGGCGACCACGTCGACCTCGAGGTTCACCAGGTCACCCGGGGTGTTCCGGCCGAGCGTGGTGAGTTCGAGGGTGGTCGGGATCAGGGCGACGGAGAACTCCTCGTCGGTCACCGAAGCGACCGTGAGGGAGACGCCGTCGACCGCGATCGACCCCTTCTCGACCACGTACCGGGACAGCTTCTTCGGCAGCGCGAACGTGGTGAGTCCCTGCTCGTCGCGTTTGAGGAAGACGCCGGTGCCGTCGACATGGCCCTGCATGATGTGCCCGCCGAGCCTGCCGCCCGCCGGCGTCGCGCGTTCGAGGTTGACGACGTCGCCGACCTGCACCTTCGCGAGGCTGGAGCGCTGCAGGGTCTCGTGCACGACATCGACGGTAAACTCACCGCCCGCCACCGCGACCACGGTGAGGCACACGCCACTCACCGCGATGGAGTCGCCGTGCCCGGCGTCGCTGGTCACCAGCGGCCCCCGAACGGTCAGTCTCGCGGCGTTCGGGACCTGCTCGACCGCGGTGACCTCGCCGAGTTCCTCGACAATGCCGGTGAACACTCCTGCTGCCCTCCTCCTGGCTCGCACCGTCGCTGGGAACGGTGCTCCCCACATCCAACACCCATCGGGGCCGATTCCTTCTCCTGACCCGACGGCGGATCACCGAGGCGGGATCAGCCGCGGACGCGGGCCGCCTGCTCGCGCAGCGCCGCGACCGCCTTACCAGGGTCTTCGGCACCGTAGACGGCGGAACCGGCGACGAAGCAGTCCACACCGGCTTCGGCGGCCTGCTCGATGGTGTCGGCGTTGATCCCGCCGTCGATCTCGACGACGAGCTTGAGGTGGCCGGTGTCGACGAGGCGCCGCGCGGTGCGCACCTTGTCGAGGACGCCCTCGATGAACGACTGACCGCCGAAACCGGGCTCGACCGACATCACCAGCAGCGTGTCGTAGTGCTTGAGCGTCTCGAGGTGGTCCTCGATCGGCGTGTTCGGCTTGATCGACAGACCGGCCTTCGCCCCGGCGGCGCGCAGGTTCTTCGCCAGCGCGATCGGGTCGTGCGCGGCCTCGACGTGCACGGTGACGTTGTAGGCGCCCGCCTCGGCGTACCCGATGGCCCACTTGTCGGGGTTCTCGATCATCAGGTGGCAGTCGATCGGCACGTCGGTGGCCTTGAGCAGGGACCGCACCACGGGCAGGCCCAGGGTCAGGTTCGGCACGAAATGCGCGTCCATGACGTCGACGTGGACCCAGTCCGCGCGGGTTTCCCCCTCCCCCGCGACGGCGCGGATCTCTTCGCCGAGGCGGGCGAAGTCCGCGGAGAGGATGCTGGGTGCGATCAAAGGTCGGTGAGCCACGCGCCCGAGTGTAGGAGGGCGCCGCTAACGCCCGCTAACCGGCTGTGACCGGCGACCCGGTCTGCAGTATGACGCGAAATGGCACCGCAGTGGGAGGTGCGCGCACGCGCCGCCGAATAGCGTTCCGGTCATGGTCAACCCCCTGAAACCCCTCGTGCGGATCGGCGGCTACCGCAGCATGCCGTTCGGGCTCCTCGGCATGGTGATGACGGCGGTGCCGTTCCCGATCGCGCTCATCCCCGCCGTGCTGATTCCCGGCGACGTGCGGCTGAAGTTCGTCTACGGGATGCTCGCCATGGGCGTGCTGGTCGTGCTGGCCGGTTTGCCGGGGCCGATGCGGCGGGTCGGGATCTGGTTCTCCAACCAGATGCTGGGCACCCGGATCGCGCAGCCCTTGCCGAACACGAAGGTCGCCTGGGCCGAGCGCTGGCGTTCGGCGGCCTGGCTGCTCGTGCACACCGCGCTCGGCTGGGTGCTGTTCGGCCTCGGCTGTTTCCTGATGCTCGGCTTCGTGTTCGCCATCGTGTGGGCTGGAGGCGGCGGCAGCCCCATCGAGTTCTTCGGGGAACGGGTGACGATCGAATCGGGCACCGGCGGGCTGTGGACACTGCCGATCGCGCTGGTCACGCTCGTCGTCATCGCCTACGTCCTCGCAGGTTTCACCAAACTGTTCCAGTACAGCGCGGTCGCGCTGCTGGGTCCCTCGGCCGCCGAACGCGTCGCCGCCGCCGAAGTCCGGGCGAACCACTTCGAACAGCGCAACCGGCTGGCCCGCGAACTGCACGATTCCATCGGCCACACGCTGACGACGTCGACCATCCAGGCGGCCGCGGCCGCCGAACTGGTCGATTCCGAACCGCAGCTGGTGCGCCGGGCGCTGGGCACCATCGAGGAGTCGTCCCGTGCGGCGCTCGAAGACCTCGACCACGTACTGGGCCTGCTGCGGGACGACCGGTCCTCCCGCGAACCCGAACGACGGCTGATCGAGGTCGGCACGCTGGCCGAACGGGCTCGCGCTGGTGGCGCGGTGATCGACTACGAGCTGAGCGGGCCCGCCGCGGAACTTCCCGCGACCCTTTCGCGGGAGGCGTACCGGATCGTCCAAGAAGGACTGACGAACGCGCTGCGGCACGCTCATCCCGGCCCGGTGACCGTGCGGGTCGCGGTGCTCGCCGACGCGTTGCGGATCGAGATCGTGAACCCGCTCGTGGAGCACACGGCCGCTTCCGGCCGCGGCGGCAACGGACTGCCGGGTCTCACCGAACGCGTCGAAGCGCTGCGCGGCGAGCTCGTCGCCGGCCCCGCCGTCGACGGGGAGCCGCTGTGGCGGCTGGTGACCACGATCCCGCTACGGTCGCGCCCATGACCCTGCGTGTCCTGATCGTCGACGACGAACCCTTGCTGCGTGCCGGTTTGCGCTCGCTGCTGGACAACCAGCCCGATCTGACCGTGGCCGGGGAGGCCGGCGACGGCGGCGAAGTGGTCGATCTGGTGCGGCGGACGCATCCCGACGTGGTCCTGATGGACGTACGGATGCCCGGGGTGGACGGGATCGAGGCGACCCGGCGGGTACTGGCCGAAATCCCCGAACCGCCGAAGGTCCTCGTGATCACGACGTTCGACAACGACGACTACGTCTACGACGCGCTGCTGGCCGGGGCGAGCGGATTCCTGCTGAAGCGGGCCCGCAAGGAGGAGTTCGCGCACGCCATCCGGACCATCGCCGCCGGGGAGACACTGCTGTTCCCCGACGCCATCCGGCGGATGGTCACCGCGCGCCCGACGCCGTCCGGCCTCGCTCCGCGGCCTTCCTCGCTGACGAAACGGGAGACCGAGGTGCTGCGGCTCATCGCCACGGGGATGTCCAATGTGGACATAGCAGCCGAGTTGGTGATCAGTCTCGAAACCGTCAAGACCCATGTGGGCAACATCTTCGGGAAGCTGGGCGCGGCCAACCGGAGCCAGGCGGTGGTGTTCGCCTACGAGACCGGCATCGTCGCACCGGGGCACAGCCTGCGCTAGGCCTCTCCTCGCGCGGCCCCACGCCCGGCCGTGTCGCGAAAGTGGCCGCGGCGCCTTGCACCCGAGAGTCCGTGAAGGCCTCCTTCCCTACTTTGAGGGTAGGGAAGGAGGCCTTCACGGCGAGGTGGGGCAGACCCCCGGTCCGGCGTGGGGCCTGCCCCATGGCTACCGCGCCCGAGCGCCCCTAGCTTGGTATCCATGCGAAAATCCTTGCCAGGCAAGAAGATCATCGCCACCGGTTCCCTGGTCGCGCTGCTCGCCGCGACGACGGCCACCCCGGCGCTCGCCGTGACCGGGGCCCATCACGACGTCGACAAAGCGCTGAAAACGCTGGTGCTGGACGGAGTTCCCGGCGCGCAGGCGACGGTGACGAACCCGTCCGGGCGGACGTGGTCGGAGCGCGAAGGCGTCGGGAACGTCGAGACCGGGACACCGTTCCCACACGGCTCGAAGTTCCGGGCGGCCAGTATCACGAAGACGTTCGTCGCCGTCGTCGTGCTGCAACTGGTCGCCGAGGGAAAGGTCCGGCTGGACACGCCGATCGACCGGTACCTGCCGGGGCTCGTCAGCGGGAACGGCAACGACGGCACGAAGATCACCGTGCGCCAGCTGCTCCAGCACACCAGCGGGCTCTACGACTATCTCCGTGACCTCGACCTCGAGGAGTGGCGCCATCGCGGTGCCGAACCCGAGGAGCTGGTGGCGATCGGTCTCGCGCATCCGCCGTTGTTCGCGCCCGGCACGAGCTGGTCGTACTCCAACACGAACTACATCATCGCCGGGATGCTGATCGAGAAGCTCACCGGTCGTTCCGTCGCCACCGAAATCCGGAGCAGGATCACCGAACCGCTCGGCCTGCGCGACACCTCCCTGCCGTCGCGCGGCGACGAAGACTTGCCGTATCCGCACGCCAGGGGCTACGCACCGGGCCCCGCCGGCCACACCGACTACACCGAATTCGATCCGTCGGCCGCCGGGGCCTCCGGCGGGCTCATCTCGACCGGCGCGGACCTGAACCGGTTCTACGGCGCGCTCGTCGACGGCCGCCTCCTGCCGCGTGCACAGCTGGCGGAGATGCAGCGGACTGTTCCTGCGCCCGTCGGGCTCCCGGGCGGGGAGTACGGCCTCGGGATCGCGTCCGTCCCGCTGTCGTGCGGCGGCAGGTTCTGGGGGCACGGTGGGAACATCGTCGGCTACGCGAACCTGTCGGGCGCCGTCCCGCACGGCAGGCGGGTGAACGTCGTGGTGAATCTGAATCCCGCGCCGCCCAAGGTGGCCGACGACCTCGCCAAGGCGCTGGACACCGGGTTCTGCGCCCGCTAAACCGACGGCAGCAGGTCCAGCACGGAGGTCCACGAGGCCTCCGGGCTGAGCCTCGCGGTGGTGACCCCGGCGGAGGCGAGCGTGTCGAGATGGCGTTGCCACGCCGGATGGTGGATCCGCGTGTCCTGGATCTGGTAGCCCAGCACGATCGTGATGCCCGGCGTGCCGAGGACGTCGCCGAGCAGGGTGAGCGCCTGGTTGTCGGCGATGCCCAGCGCCAATTTCGCGATGGAGTTCGCGGACGCGGGCGCGAAGAGGAACACCTCGGGATCCGGATGCGGCCGGGGTTCGCCCGGCAGCCGGGAGGTACTGCGGACCGGCAGCTCGGTGCACTTTTCGAGGGCACCGAACCCGCCTGTCTCCTCCAGCCAGCGGGCCGCGGTGGGGGTCAGCGTGATCGCGAGCTCCCAGCCGCGGTCCGCGGCCGGTTTCGCGAGCTGCGCGGCGAACCGGGTGTCCAGTCCGCCGCACGAGCTCGCGACCAGGCCGAGGACCCTGCTCACCCGGCGGATTCCGGCTTCCGCAGGACGGCGCAGAACATCGCGTCCGTGCCATGGCGGTGCGGCCACAACTGGACGTACGGGCCGTTGCCGAGCTGCGGGACACCCGGGAAGAACTCCCGCGCGTCGACGATCTGGGCGCCGGCGCGGCGTGCGGTCTCCCCCACGACGCCTTCGGTCTCGGCCAGATGCGGCGAGCAGACGACGTAGGTGACGATGCCGCCGGGCCGGACCAGGTCCAGCGCCGCGGTGATCAGCTGGCCCTGCAGTTTCGTCAAGTCCGAGATGTCGCTGGGCTGACGGCGCCAGCGTGCCTCGGGGCGGCGCCGCAGTGAGCCGAGTCCACTGCACGGCGCGTCGACCAGGACGCGGTCGTAGCCCGGTTCGAGACCGGTCTCGCGGCCGTCGGCGACGTGCACGGTCACCGGCAGGTCCTGGACGGCCTTCTCGATCAGCTTCGCCCGGTGCGGGGCCTTCTCGACGGCGTCGACGGTCGCGCCGGCGGCCACCGCCAGCGCGCCGAGCAGCGCGGCCTTGCCACCCGGGCCGGCGCACAGGTCCAGCCACCGCACGTCGGTGCCGGAGACCGGGACTCTCGTGACGGCGTAGGCGCACAGCTGGCTGCCCTCGTCCTGGACCGCGGCCAGCTTTTCCTTGATCGGTTCGAGGTCGCCGGGGTCGCCGGAGCCCGCGGGCAGCCGGACGCCGTAGGGCGAGTACGGCGCGACGTCGCCACCGGTGATGGCGGCCAGCTCCTCGGCGCTGATCTCGCCGGGCCGGGCGACCAGATGGACGTCGGGGCGGTCGTCGTCGGCCTCCAGGGCCGCCTTCAGCTCAGGCCCCTTGTCCCCCAAGGCTTCCGCGAACGACCGGGCGACCCAGCGCGGATGCGCCGTCCGCAGGGCGTAGGCGCCGATCGGGTCGGCGGCCTCGTCGGGGGCCAGTTCGTTCAGCCAGGTCTCTTCGTCCTTTTCGGACACCGAGCGCAGCACGGCGTTGACGAAACCCGCGATCCAGGAACCGACTTCGGCGCGGACGAGGTCCACAGTGGACCCGACGGCGGCGTGCTGGGGGATGCGGGTGCGCAGCAGCTGGTACGCGCCGAGCCGCAGCCCGTCCAGCACGATGGCGTCCACCTTGGCCAGCGGCCGGTCGAGGCAGGCCTCGATGACGGCGTCCAGCATGCCGACCGCGCGGCAGGTGCCGTAGGTCAGTTCGGTGGCCAGCGCCGCGTCACGACCGGAGATCCGGCGGGTGCGCAGCAGTTGCGGCAGCACCAAGTTCGCGTATGCGTCGTCCTCCCGGACCGCGCGCAGGACGTCGAAGGCGACCTGACGAGCCGGGTCGATCTGCGGCGGGCGGCTCGGCCCCTCTTTACGCTGGCCCGGACGGCCGCGATCCGGCCTCGACGGCCGGCGTTCCCTACGCTCGTTCACTGCAGGCGCTCTCCTTGTTCGATCCTCGTACCGCGCGCCCAGTCGGTGGCCGCCATCCGCTTCTTCCCCTGCGCCTGCACCTCGCCCAGCCGCACCGGCTTCGACGCCGTGCCGACCAGGACCCGCTTGCGCTCCACGACCAGTTCACCGGGCGGGGGCCCCGGCTCGTCGACGACCGTCACCGGGCCGAGCTTCAACCGCTCGCCCCGGAACTCCGCCCAAGCGCCCGGTTCCGGCGTGACCGCGCGGATCTGCCGGTCGACCGCGGTGGCCGGGTCGGCGAACGACACGCGTGCGTCCTCGACGGTCACCTTGGGCGCGTAGGTCACTCCGTCGCCGGTCTGCTCCACCGCACGCAGCGTTCCGTCGGCGATCCCGTCCATCGTGGACACGAGCAGCTTCGCCCCGGACTCCGCCAGCCTGGCGAGCAGTTCCCCGGCGGTGTCGGTGTCGGCGATCTGCTCGGTGACCACGCCGAAGACCGGGCCCGCGTCGAGTTCCTTGACGATGCGGAAGGTCGAGGCGCCGGTGATCTCGTCCCCGGCGCGGATCGCGGCCTGGACCGGCGCGGCGCCACGCCACGCGGGCAGCAGCGAGAAGTGCAGGTTGACCCAGCCGTGCGCCGGGATGTCCAGCGCGGCCTGGGGCAGCAACGCCCCGTAGGCGACCACCGGGCACGCGTCGGGCGCGATCTCCGCGAGCCGGGCGAGGAACGCGGGGTCGCTCGCCTTCGGCGGGGTCAGCACCTCGATCCCGTGCTCGTCGGCCAGCGCGCCGATCGGGGACCGGACGACCCGGCGGCCGCGGCCGGCCTGTGCGTCCGGGCGGGTGACGACGGCGACGACCTCGTGCCGCTCGGACGCGAGGAGCGCGCGCAGCGACGGGACGGCGGGCTCGGGGGTGCCGGCGAAGACGAGGCGCATCAACGCACCTCCGCCGGGGGGACGGGTACCTCTGACTGGGCGAACATCGCCGCTCAGTCTAGAAGGGCCCCGCCGCCGGGGCGCGCTCGCTCTCCCCGTCCCCTCCGTCGAGCGCCATGAACGGTCCTTTCCTTGCAAAATTTGCAAGGAAAGGACCGTTCCTAGCACTCGAGAGAGCTGAAAGAGGCCTTCGCGAGCCCGCTCCCTACCGCGGCGGCCAGGGCAGCACGACGGCCGCCGAGCCGCCACCCCGGCGCGTGGGTTCGGCGGCGGCGAGCCACCGGCCGTCCCGCAGCCGTTCGACACCGGTCGCCGCCCCGATCTCCGCGGGCGTCGCCGAGAAGCCCTGCCCCTTGGCCTTCAGCGCCTTGAGCACCTCGGTCTGATCCAGGAACACCCGCTCGACCTGCGCGGCCGCGGAGTTCCGCTGCGAAGCGCGCGGTTCGGCGATCGCGTCGGCGAGCTTCAGCCCGCGGTCGATACGGCCGGTGAGGATCTGCAGCACCGTGGTGATGATCGACGCGCCACCGGGCGAGCCCACGGCGAGGAACGCCTTGCCGTGGTCGAGCACGATGGTCGGCGCCATCGACGAACGCGGCCGCTTCGCCGGGCCCGGCAGGTTCGGGTCGGGCACACCCGGCGTCACCGGGGTGAAGGAGAAGTCGGTCAGTTCGTTGTTGAGCAGGAACCCGCGGCCCGGCACGACGATGCCGCTGCCGCCCTCCTGCTCGATGGTCAGCGTGTACGCGACGACGTTGCCCCACCGGTCGGCGACCGTGAGATGCGTGGTGTTCTCGCCCTCGTACGGCGTCGGCGCGGCGTTCGTCCCCGCCACACACGGCGTGTGCTTGCGCGGGTCGGCCGGTGCGACCGGGCTCGTCCCGGCCTTCGCGGGGTCGATCAGGCACGCGCGGCTGTCGGCGAACTTCTGGCTGATCAGTTCCTTCGCCGGGACGTCGACGAAGGCCGGGTCGCCGATCCACCGGTTGCGATCGGCGAAGGCGTACCGCGTCGACTCCAGGAAGTAGTGCAGGTAGTCGGCCTTCTCCCGTTTGGAGAGCTTCGTGTTCTCGAGGATGTTCAGCGCCTCGCCGACGGTCAGCCCGCCGGACGACGGCGCGGGCATGCCGTAGACGTCGAGGCCGCGGTACCGGGTCTTGGTCGGCTTCCGCTCGACGACGCGGTACTTCGCGAGGTCGGCCGCCGTCATGTCACCGGGCCGGACGTTCAGCGTCGACGCCGGGTCCACCGGCGGCTTCCGGACGGTGTCGACGACGTCCGCGCCGATCGGGCCGCGGTAGAGCACGTCGGTGCCCTTGGCGGCGAGCTGCGCGTACGTGCCGGCGAGGTCCGGGTTCTTGAACGTCGTGCCGACCGCGGGCGGCGCGCCGCCGGGCAGGTACAGCGACCTGGTCGACGGGAACGCCGAGAAGCGGGCGGCGTTGTTCGCGATCTGGGTGGTGAAGGTCTGGTCGACGGTGAAGCCCTTGCGGGCGAGGAGTTCGGCGGGCTTGACCGCCTTCGCCAGCGACCTGGTCCCCCACTTGCGCAGGGCTTCGTCCCAGGTGGCGGGCGTGCCGGGCACGCCGACGCCCAACCCGCTGGTGACGGCCTCCGGGAACGGGATCGCCTTGCCGTTCTCGACGAAGAGGTTCTCGTTCGCCGTCGACGGCGCGGTCTCGCGGCCGTCGAGGGTGTGCACCTTGCCGGTGCGCGCGTCGTAGTAGACGAAGAAGCCGCCACCGCCGAAGCCCGCGGAGAACGGGTCGGTGACGCCCAGCGCGGCCGCCGTCGCGACGGCGGCGTCGACGGCGTTGCCGCCCTCGCGCAGGATCTTCGTGCCGATCGCGGTCGCGTCCGCGTCGATACTCGACACCGCGCCCAGATAGCCGACGGCGGTCGGCGACCTGGGGGTCGGTGGTGCCGCGGCCGCGGTACCCGGCGCGGCCGTGCCGACCAGTGCGGCGATCGCGGTGACTGCGGTGATGCGTCCCAGAGTGCTTCTGTGCGCGGCCATGGCGCGAGTCTGCCCCGCCTGTCCACCTCGGACAAGACCCGGCCGGACCTGCGAACGTCGGTAGTGCGGGCAGGCCTCGATGAGAAGAATGCGGCCCATGAAGACACCCGGCAGGCGGCGGAGCGCGCTCCTCCCGCTGCTCATCGCACTCCCCGTCCTCGCTGTCCCCGGCGTCGCCCGAGCCGAAGGCGCCCGTGCCTGCTTCGACGAGTCCGCCGCGATCACCGTCGAGGAGAAGCGGCTCACCGCGACCCTGCCTTCGGGTGGCCCGGCGGTCGGTCCGGAGCTCGTCCGGCTCGCCGGATTCGACAAGCTCGTCTCCGACTTCACGGCCCGTCTTTGCGCGACCAAGACCGCTTTGCGCGCCGGGAAGCTCGCCGGGACCGCCGGTGACGGGCTCTGGCGGACCGCGGTCGACCGCGCGCAGGGCCGCCGTCCCGATCTCGGCACCATCGACAAGGCCGACGACCGCCCGCTCTATTGGGCACGCCTGCGGATGAGCAAAGCGCTGCGGCAGTGGACGCCGAGCTTCCCGCTGTCCGCACCCGCCCGCGCGGAGCTGCTGAAGACGTTCGACCTCGGCGCGCGCGGACTCGACGACTCCCGTTTCCCGTCCGGCCCGAAGCTGCGCCGGGTGCTGGTGAGCGGATTCGACCCGTTCACCCTCAACGGCGCGGGAGTCCGCATCGCGAACCCGTCGGGCGCGGCCGCGCTGCACCTCGACGGCAAGGTGATCCAGACCCCGACCGGTCCCGCGCAGGTGCAGGCCGTCTCGTTCCCGGTGGTGTGGAGCTACTTCGACGCCGGCATCGTCGAAGCGGCCTACGGTCGGGCGTTCACGGACCGCTTCCGCCGCCCGGAGCTGATCATGACGATCAGCCAGGGCCGCCCGGGCCGGTTCGACATCGAACGCTGGGCCGGTGCGTGGCGCGGTGGCTCGCCGGACAACCTCGACGAGCCCGTCCGCGGCCCGGTCCCGCCCGCCCGCGGCTGGCCGCAGCCGGACGTCCAGTTCATCGAAACCACGCTGCCCTACGAAAAGATGCTCGCCGCGCCCGCCGGGGCGTACCAGGTGCTGTACAACCAGGCGTTCTGCGTCTGGCCGGACAGCTCGAAGCCGGGGACCGGCACCGCGGTGTGCCGGACGGACGCGCCGAAGCCCGGTGAGGTCGCCGCTTCGGGCGGGGGCGGCAATTATCTGTCGAATGAATCGATGTTCAGAAGCAACCGGCTCCGGACGGGACTCGGCCTGGACGGGATCGCGGGCGGGCACCTGCACACGCCCGTCCTCGGCACGCCCGCCGATCCTTCGGCGCTGACCGACGCCGGCTTCGAGGCGCGGCGGGCGGCGATCTCTTCGCAGATCGTCACCCTGCTCACCGCCGCTCTCGGTGGCTCAGCCGCGAAGCCGGCTACGCCCGCTCCGGGCTCTTCGGCCCGCGCCGACGTCCTCGCCACCCCCGGCACGACGCTCTGACCCCGCGCGATTAGTCCTCTGGATGCGGTAGTTCGAGGTCGAACTATCGCATCCAGAGGACGAAACGCGGAGGTTAGATGAGCTCCAGAGGGTCCAGCTGGATCCGGATGGGCTCGGACGCCTTGCGCGCGTCCCGGCGGGCGGCGGCCGCGTGGATCGCGGCGGCGAGCGCCTTCCCGTCCGGACGCGCGACGCGCACCAGTGCCCGTTCGCGTTCGGCGTTGCCGTCCTCGTCGACGTCTCCGAGCGGCACCGGGCCCAGCACCTCGCCGGTCTCCGGGAGGGCGAGGTCGTCGAGCAATCCGGCGACCGCGTCCGGCGTGCCCTCGACGCTCGCCATCCGCATCGCGGGCGGGAACCCGAGTTCGCGCCGCTCGGCAAGCTCCAGGCTCGCGTGCCAGCCCGGGTCCCAGCGCACCAGCGCCTGCACCACCGAAAGGCCCGCTTCCGCGCCGACGAACACGCGACCGCCTTCGGTCCCCGGTCGCACCAGGGCCGCCGCCGCCATCCAGCGGCGCAGGGTCTCCTCCCCCGCGCGCAGGTCCTGCCGCCCCAGCAGCGCCCAGCCGTCCAGCAGCAGCGCCGCGCCGTAGCCGCCTTCCGCGACCGGCTCGGCGCCCGGCGTGCACACCACCAGCGCCGGTTTCCCGGGTACCGAAGCCAAAACCTCCGTCGCACCCGAAGTACGCACGGGAAATCCGGAGAACGCGCGGCCCAGCTCCTCCGCGGTGCGCTTGGAGCCCACGACGACCGCCCGCAGCCGTACCGAACCGCAAGCCGCGCAATGGAAGTTCGTCTCGGGGACGCCGCACCACCGGCAGGCCGGCGGCCTCGGCGCGCCGTCGATCAGCCCGCCCGGCAAGGAAAGCGGACCCGCGCAACGACGGCAGTGCGCCGACGTCCGGCAGTTGCCGCAAGCGAGCCCCGGAACGTAACCGCGACGCGGAACCTGGACCAGCACAGGGAATCCGCCGGCCAACGACTGCCGCGCCGCCTCGAACGCGACCGATGGGAGCCGCGCGGCCTTCGCCGCTTCGTCCCGGGCGACGTCGAAGTCCTCACCGACCGGCGTGACCCTCGGCGCGGCCGCCCGCAGCTCGGGGCGGGCCGCCACGAGAGGCTGCGCCCAGCCTGATTCCACCAGGAACTGCGCCTCGGCGGTGCGCGCGAAACCGGCGACGAGCATGGAGCCCTTCGCGGCGTGCGCGCGATCCATCAGCACGTCGCGAACATGGGGGTACGGCGCGTGCTGGTCGAGGTGGACGTCGTCGCCGTCGTCCCACACCACGAAGAGGCCCGGATCGGCGACCGGCGCGAACATCGCCGCGCGCGTGCCGACGACGACGCGCACCGCGCCGCGCAGCACCGCGAGCCACCGGCGATAGCGCTCGGCGGGGCCGAGCCCGGCGATCAGCGCGACCACGGAATCGGCGCCCAGCAAGGAAACGCACGCGTCGTGGAGCCGCGTCAGGTCGCGGTGGTCGGGAACGACCATGACGACACCCCGGCCCGCGGCGGCCGCGACGGCGGCGGCTTCGGCGAGGCGGCGAGGCCAGTCCTCGCCCGGCAGCGCCTGCCAGACGGCGTTGGCCGGACGCCGTTCCGCGACGGCTTCCAGGAACGCCGGACCGCTCTGGTACTTCTCCCAGGCGGTCGTTTCGGGTGGCTCCGGCGTCTGCGCGGGTTCGGCGGGCGGTTCGGCCTCGACCTTCGCGTGCCGGGACGGGATCGCGAGCCGCAGAACGTCGCTGAGCGTGCCGCCGTACCGGTCCGCGACGGACCGGCAGAGGGTGTGCAGCGCCGGAGGCAGCACCGGCTCGCTGGAGGTCACCCGGTCGATGTACGCGAGCTTGCCGGTGAACTCCGTGGTGTCGGTGCGCTCGACGAGGTACCCGTCGACGAGCTGGCCCGCGAACCGGACGCGTACCCGGCAGCCGGGCACGGCGGCTTCGTGCAACTTCTCCGGGATCCGGTAGTCGAAGGTCCGGTCGAGGTGCGTGAGCGGGATGTCCACGACGATCCGCGCGACCGGGTTCTCGGGCGCGGGGTTCTGCGCGCCGCGACGGCTGGCCGTTTTCGCGCGCGCCGGCTTGGCCTTCCGCGACGGCTCGGCTTTCGGCTCCGGAAGGTCCCACAGCGGGGTCGGTTCGGGACTGCTGCTCACCCGGTGATCTCTACCAGACTCCGTCGCCACTGCCTGTCACCGCGTGCGATGAACGGTCCGTTACTTGCGAATTTTGCAAGCAACGGACCGTTCATCGCACACGCTGCTGGGGCACGTGTCGCGCGGGTCAGGGTGCTCGCCACATCAGCCGGTGACGTAGTGAAGGCCTCCTTCCCTACCCTCAAGGTAGGCAAGGAGGCCTTCACGGACGGATCAGGCGCCTGCGGCCGACTTCAGGTCCGCGGCCCGCGCCGTGCTCTCCCACGGGAGCTCCAGCTCGGGACGGCCGAAGTGGCCGTACGCGGCCGTCGGCGCGTAAATCGGGCGGAGCAGGTCGAGGTCGCGGATGATCGCGGCCGGACGCAGGTCGAAGACCTCCTGGATGGCGGCCTGGATCTTCGACGGGTCGACCGTCTCGGTGCCGAAGGTCTCGACGAAGAGGCCCACCGGGGCCGCCTTGCCGATCGCGTACGCCACCTGCACCTCGGCACGCGAGGCGAGACCGGCGGCGATGACGTTCTTCGCCACCCAGCGCATCGCGTACGCGGCCGAGCGGTCCACCTTGGAGGGGTCCTTGCCGGAGAACGCGCCGCCACCGTGACGGGCCATGCCGCCGTAGGTGTCGACGATGATCTTGCGGCCGGTCAGGCCCGCGTCACCCATCGGACCGCCGATGACGAAGCGGCCGGTCGGGTTGACCAGCAGCCGCACGTTGGAGGTGTCGAGACCGAGCTCGGCGATCTCCGGGGCGACCACGTGCTCGCGGACGTCGACGCCGAGCATCTGCTCGAGGTCGATGCCGTCGGCGTGCTGGGTGGACACGACCACCGTGTCGAGCCGCACCGGCTGGTCGCCGGCGTACTCGATGGTGACCTGGGTCTTGCCGTCCGGGCGCAGGTACGGCAGCACGCCTTCCTTGCGGACCCTGGTCAGGCGCTGCGAGAGCCGGTGCGCCAGCGCGATCGGCAGCGGCATCAGCTCGGGGGTGTCCGAGCAGGCGTAGCCGAACATCAGGCCCTGGTCGCCCGCGCCCTGACGGTTGATCTCGTCCTCGTCGGACTCGACGCGGGACTCGTACGCCGTGTCGACGCCCTGCGCGATGTCCGGCGACTGGGAGCCGATCGCGACGTTGACGCCGCAGGAGTTGCCGTCGAAGCCCTTGGCCGAAGAGTCGTAGCCGATCTTCAGGATCACGTCGCGGACGATGGTCGGGATGTCCGCGTAGGCCTCGGTGGTCACCTCGCCGGCGACGTGCACCTGCCCGGTGGTGATGAGGGTTTCGACCGCGACCCGGCTGCGCGGGTCTTTAGCCAGCAGACCGTCCAGGATCGAGTCGCTGATGGCATCGCAAATTTTGTCGGGATGACCTTCGGTCACCGATTCCGACGTGAACAGTCTGCTCGTGGACGCGCTCACGGTGGCCGTCACTCCCTCACCTAGACGTCTGATGCCCAGTAAGTTAGGCACCCCTCAGCTTGCAATCAAGCCTACTGACTATCGCTTGGGGGACTCTCAACGCTTCATCAAGGTCACAACAGCATCCCACAATGTGGACGCGAGTTCGGCCTTGGCGCCGAGGGGGATCGGGATTTCGGTGCCGTCGGCCCCGAGCAGCCAGCCCGAGTTGTCCTCGGTCCCGAAGGCCTTCCCCTCACCGACGGCGTTCACCACCAGCAGGTCCGCACCCTTGCGCTTCAGTTTGACCCTGGCGTGATCAAGGACGCCACCCTTGTCGTCCCCGGTTTCCGCGGCGAAACCGACGACCACCTGGCCGTTTGTCCGGTTTCGCACCAGTTCGGCCAGGATGTCCGCGTTGCGCGCGAGCTCGACCACGGGATCCGGCGCGTCGTCGGACTTCTTGATCTTGTGGTCCGCCCGGTTCGATGGCCGGAAATCGGCGACGGCCGCGGCCATCACCACGACGTCGGCGGTGGCGGCCTCGGCGTGCATCGCCTGGCGCAGTTCCTCGGCGGTCGACACGTGGACGACCTTCGCGCCCGCGGGCTCCGGCAGCGCGATGGTGTGCGCGGCGACCAGGGTGACCTCGGCGCCGCGCTGGGCGGCGACCCGGGCGAGCGCGTAGCCCTGCTTGCCCGACGAGCGGTTGCCCAGATACCGGACCGGATCCAGTGGCTCGCGGGTGCCGCCCGCCGAAATGGCCACGCGCACGCCTTCGAGGTCGCGCGGGAGGGCCTTCGGCACGGCGAGCAGGAGCCGGGCGAGGTCGACGATCTCGGCGGGGTCGGCGAGCCGTCCCTTGCCGGTGTCCTTGCCGGTCAGCCTGCCGGCGGCGGGTTCGGCGACGACCAGGCCGCGCGAGCGCAGCAACGCCACGTTGTCGCGGGTGGCCGGGTGCTCCCACATCTCGGTGTGCATCGCCGGGAAGAAGGCGACCGGGCACCGGGCGGTGAGCAGGGTGTTGGTCAGCAGGTCGTCCGCGATACCGTGCGCGGCCTTGGCGAGCAGGTTCGCCGTGGCGGGCACGACGATCACCAGATCGGCTTCCTTGCCGACGCGGACGTGCTGGACCTCGGGCACTTCGGTGAACACGCCGGTGTTCACCGGGTTCCCGGACAGTGCCTCGAAGGTGGCCGCGCCGACGAAGTTCAGCGCGGCTTCGGTGGGGACCACGCGGACGTCGTGACCGGATTCGGTCAGCCCGCGCAGGACCTCACAGGCCTTGTAGGCGGCGATCCCGCCACCTACGCCCAGGACGATCTTGGGTTTACTCACCCTCGGTGTGCTCGAGCAGGCCGCCGTGGATCTCACGCAGGGCGATGGAGAGCGGCTTCTCGCGCGGGCCCGGCTCGACGAGCGGGCCGACGTACTCCAGCAGGCCCTCGCCCAGCTGGGCGTAGTAGTCGTTGATCTGGCGAGCGCGCTTGGCCGAGTAGATCACCAGCGCGTACTTCGAGCTGACCTTCTCGAGGAGGTCGTCGATGGGCGGGTTGGTGATGCCTTCGAGCTCTTCGTGCAGCGTGGCCTGAGTCGTCACTCGTGGTGCTCCGAATCTACGGGTTATTTGTCGCCGGTTATCAAGTTTAGCAACTGCTCAGCGGCCTCTCGCACGTCGGCGTTGACAACGCGCTCGTCGAACTCCCCGGCGGCGGCGAGTTCGCGTTCGGCCTCGGCCAGCCTGGTCTTCACCGCGGCTTCGTTCTCGGTGCCGCGGCCGGTCAGCCTGCCGACCAGTTCTTCCCACGACGGCGGCATCAGCATCACCAGCCGGGCCTCCGGCATCGCCTTGCGGACCTGCCGCGCGCCCTGGAGTTCGATCTCCAGGATCGCGTTGCGGCCCTCGGCGAGCACCCGCTCGACGGGCCCGCGCGGGGTGCCGTAGCAGTTGCCCGCGAACTCGGCGTGTTCCAGCAGTTCGCCGTCGGCGACCATGCGGTCGAACTCGGCCCGGTCGATGAAGTGGTAGTGCTCGCCGTCCACCTCACCCGGCCTCGGCTTCCTGGTGGTCACCGAGACGCTGAAATAGATCTCCGGATCCAGCTTGCGCAGCTCCTTGGCCACGCTCGACTTCCCGACTCCCGAAGGCCCCGATACGACCGTGAGCCGGTGCCGGGATGCAACTCCCGCCACCGGCTCACCGCCGCGGTCAGCGCCCGGGTTCACCGGGTGGTCCTGACCGGTGCCGCTCACTCGCCGCTGAATTCGGCCAGCAGCGCCTTGCGCTGCCGGTCGCCGAGGCCGCGAAGACGACGGCTGGGTGCGATCTCCAGTCGTTCCATGGTCTGCTGGGCACGGACCTTGCCGACGCCCGGAAGAGCCTCGAGCAGAGCCGAGACCTTCATCTTGCCGAGGACTTCGTTCTCCTCGGCCTGCTTCAACACGTCGACCAGAGTGGTACCGCCCCGCTTCAGCCGCTCCTTCAGCTCAGCACGGATGCGGCGGGCGGCGGCGGCCTTCTCCAGCGCCGCAGCGCGCTGTTCCTCTGTCAGCTGGGGAAGTGCCACGTTTTCCTCCGGTAGTTCTCAAATCTGGGTGGGTGTGGCGACGGTACCCACCCGTTACCTCGGCCCACAATGCGGGGGTGGCTGGTCATGACGGATTCCCGGGCCTGCTATTGGCCATTTTCCAGGGGACCGAGGGAATCCCGGGTCCGCCGAACGGCCGCACGCAGAGCTTCGGGGTCCGGCCCGTGCCTGAGGACGTCGCGGGACGACGCGGGCAGCACACCCGGCAGTCCCGGCCCGAAAAGGGCCCGCAAATCGGCCGGAGTGGCCCCCTGGGCCCCGAAACCGGGCGCCAGGACGGGACCGTTCAGCTTGCCCAGATCGAGCTCTCCCGGCGCGATGGTGGCGCCGACGACGACACCGATGTCACCCAAGGGCCCGACACCCGCGTTGTACGCGGCCGCGGTGTCGACGATGTCCTGCGCGACGGTTTTTCCGTTGGGCAGCAAGGCGTTCTGCAATCCCTGCGCCTCCGGGTTCGAGGTGCGCGCGAGGACGAAGAGCCCCTTGCCCTGTGCCTGCGCGACATCGATCGCGGGGGCGAGCGAGCCGAATCCGAGGTACGGCGACACCGTGATGGCGTCCGCCTCGAGTTCCGCGCCGCCGGGCAGGAACGCCGCCGTGTACGCCGCCATCGTCGAGCCGATGTCGCCGCGTTTGACGTCCAGCAGGACGAGCGCGCCCGCCTCCCGGCACACCTTGATCGTCTTGGCCAGAACGGCGACCCCAGGCGGCCCGTAGGCCTCGAAAAAGGCCGACTGGGGTTTGATCACCGCGACCTCGGGCGCGAGCGTCTCAGCGGCCGTGAGCGCGAATTTCTCCAGTCCGCCCGCGTCCGCCGGGAGCCCCCACGCCTGGAGCAGCCCGGGATGGGGGTCGATCCCGGCGCAGAGCGGCCCCTTCTCCGCGACCGCCAGCGCCAGCCTCGCCCCGAACCGTTCGCTCATGCCTTGGCCTTCAGCGCCGCCTGCAGGCTCTGCAGCGACCGCACACCGATGTCGCCCTTGATGACGGCCTCTATCCCGTGCACGGCCGCCGCCGCGCCCTGCACCGTGGTGATGCAGGGGATGTCCCGCGACACCGCGGCGGTGCGGATCTCGTAGCCGTCGATGCGGGGACCGCTGTTGCCGTACGGGGTGTTGATCACCATCTGCACTTCGCCGCTGAGGATGACGTCCACGACGTTTTGTTCGCCTTCAGCCGAACCTTCGTAGTGCTTGCGCACGACGGTGCAGGCGATCCCGTTGCGCCGCAACACTTCCGCGGTGCCGGACGTGGCGAGGATCTCGAAGCCGAGGTCCGCCAGCCGCTTCACCGGGAACACCAGCGAACGCTTGTCGCGGTTGGCGACGGAGACGAATACCTTGCCCGACGTCGGCAGCGAACCGTAGGCACCGGCCTGCGACTTGGCGAACGCCTTGCCGAAGGAGACGTCCACGCCCATGACCTCGCCGGTGGACTTCATCTCCGGGCCGAGCAGCGAGTCGACGCCGTGGCCCTCGGGCGTGCGGAACCGGTGGAACGGCAGGACCGCCTCCTTGACCGCGACCGGCGAATCGGCGGGCATGTGGCCGCCGTCACCCTCGGCCGGGAGGACGCCGGACTCGCGCAGATCCTTGATCGACGAGCCGGTCATGATCAGCGCCGCGGCCTTCGCCAGCGGCACCGCGGTCGCCTTCGACACGAACGGCACCGTCCGCGACGCGCGCGGGTTGGCCTCCAGGACGTACAGGACGTCGTCCTTGAGCGCGTACTGGACGTTCAGGAGCCCGCGGACGCCGACGCCGCGCGCGATGGCCTCGGTCGAGCGGCGCACCGTCTCGATGTCGGTCCGGCCCAGCGTGATCGGCGGCAGCGCGCACGAGGAGTCGCCGGAGTGGATCCCGGCCTCCTCGATGTGCTCCATGACGCCGCCGAGGAAGAGCTCGTCGCCGTCGAACAGCGCGTCGACGTCGATCTCGATGGCGTCGTCGAGGAACCGGTCCACCAGCACCGGGTGCTCGGGGGTGACCTCGGTGGCGCGGTGGATGTAGCCGGCGAGGGATTCCTCGTCGTAGACGATCTCCATGCCGCGCCCGCCGAGCACGTAGGACGGCCGCACGAGGACCGGGTAGCCGATCTGGTCGGCGATCCGCTTCGCGCCCTCGAACGAGGTCGCCGTGCCGTACTTCGGCGCGGGCAGCCCGGCGTCGGTGAGGACCTCGCCGAACGCGCCGCGGTCCTCGGCGAGGTGGATCGCGTCCGGGGAGGTGCCGATCACCGGGACACCGGCGTCGGCGAGGCGCTTCGCGAGCGAGAGCGGGGTCTGGCCGCCCAGCTGCACGATGACCCCGGCGACGGTGCCCGACTCCTGCTCGGCGTTGACCACTTCGAGGACGTCCTCGAACGACAGCGGCTCGAAGTACAGCCGGTCCGAGGTGTCGTAGTCGGTGGAGACGGTCTCGGGGTTGCAGTTGACCATGACGGCCTCGAAACCGGCCTCGCGCAGGGCGATCGCGGCGTGCACGCACGAGTAGTCGAACTCGATGCCCTGCCCGATGCGGTTCGGCCCGGAGCCGAGGATCAGCACCTTCGGCTTGTCGGTCTGCGCGGTGATCTCCGACTGCGCCGCGGGGTCGGTCTCGTAAGCCGAGTAGTGGTACGGCGTCTTGGCCGCGAACTCGGCCGCGCAGGTGTCGACGGTCTTGTACACCGGCCGCACCCCGAGACGGCGGCGCAGCGCGCGGACGCCGTCCTCCCCCGCCAGTTCCGGCCGCAGCGAGGCGATCTGGCGGTCGGAGAGGCCGATCCGCTTGGCGCGCCGCAGCAGCGGCTCGTCGAGCACCTGGGCGTCGCGGACCTCGGCGCCGACCTCGCCGATGAGGGCGATCTGGTCGATGAACCAGGGGTCGATCCCGGACGCCTCGTGCACCTGCTGGACGGTGGCGCCGAACCGCAGCGCCCGCTCGACCTCGTAGAGGCGCCCGTCGTGCGGCGTGCGCAGGGACTCCAGTACGGAGTCCAGCGTCGCGCCTTCGGGGTCGGGGCGGGTCCAGAAGCCGGTGGCCTTGGTGTCGATGGACCGCAGCGCCTTGCCGAGCGCCTCGGGGAAGCTGCGGCCGAACGACATCGCCTCGCCGACGCTCTTCATCGTCGTGGTCAGCGTCGGGTCCGCGCCGGGGAACTTCTCGAAGGCGAACCGCGGCACCTTCACCACGACGTAGTCCAGCGTCGGCTCGAAGGCCGCCGGGGTCTCGCCGGTGATGTCGTTGCGGATCTCGTCGAGGGTGTAGCCGATGGCGAGCTTCGCGGCGATCTTGGCGATCGGGAAACCGGTCGCCTTCGACGCCAGCGCGCTCGACCGCGACACGCGGGGGTTCATCTCGATGACGACCATGCGGCCGTCCTCGGGGTTGATCGCGAACTGGATGTTGCAGCCACCGGTGTCGACGCCGACCTCGCGCAGCACGGCGATGCCGACGTCGCGCATGTGCTGGTACTCGCGGTCGGTCAGGGTCATCGCGGGCGCGACGGTGACCGAGTCGCCGGTGTGCACGCCCATCGCGTCGATGTTCTCGATCGAGCAGACGACCACCACGTTGTCGTGCCGGTCGCGCATGAGCTCGAGTTCGAACTCCTTCCAGCCGAGGACGCTCTCCTCGATGAGCACCTCGGTGACCGGCGACTCGGTGAGGCCGGTGGAGGCGAGGCGCTCCAGTTCCTCGTCGGTGTGCGCCATGCCCGAGCCGAGCCCGCCCATGGTGAACGACGGCCGGATGACCACCGGGAGGCCGACCTCGGCGACGGTCGCGCGGACCTCGTCCATGTCGTGGCAGACCCGCGACCGCGGCACCTCGGCGCCGATCGTGCGGACGATGTCCTTGAACTTCTGCCGGTCCTCGCCGCGCTGGATGGCGTCGACGTCGGCGCCGATCAGCTCGACGCCGTACTTCTCCAGGACACCGCGCTCGTGCAGGGCGACGGCGCAGTTCAGCGCCGTCTGCCCGCCGAGCGTCGCCAGGATCGCGTCGGGGCGTTCCTCGGCGATGACCTTCTCGACGAATTCCGGGGTGACCGGCTCGATGTAGGTGGAGTCGGCGAACTCGGGGTCGGTCATGATGGTCGCCGGGTTCGAGTTCACCAGCGAGACGCGCAGTCCCTCTTCGCGGAGTACGCGGCAGGCCTGGGTGCCGGAGTAGTCGAACTCCGCCGCCTGGCCGATCACGATCGGCCCGGAGCCGATCACCAGCACGTGCTGGATGTCTGTCCTCTTCGGCATTACTTGGCCTTCTCCATCAAGCTCACGAACTCATCGAACAGGGGGGCCGCGTCGTGCGGGCCGGCGGCGGCCTCGGGGTGGTACTGCACCGAGAACGCGGGGACGTCGAACGCGCGGACACCTTCGACGGTGTCGTCGTTCGGGCAGTAGTGCGAGATCTGCGCGGCGCCGAACGGCGTCTCGAACCGCTGGCCCGGCTCGCCTTCGAGGGCGAAACCGTGGTTCTGCGCGGTGATCGCGACCCGTTTGGTGGCCACGTCGATCACCGGGATGTTGATCCCGCGGTGGCCGTAGCGCATCTTGTAGGTGCCCAGTCCCAGCGCGCGGCCGAGGATCTGGTTGCCGAAGCAGATGCCGAACAGCGGGATCTCCCGCTGCAGCACCGATTTCGTCAGCTCCGTGGCATGCGCGGTGGTCGCCGGGTCGCCGGGACCGTTGGACAGGAACACCCCGTCCGGCTCCACGGCGAGCAGTTCGTCCACAGTGGATGACGAGGGCAGCACGTGCACCTCGATGCCGCGGGCGGCCATCAGGCGCGGGGTGTTGGACTTGATGCCCAGGTCCAGCGCGGCCACGCGGAACTTCCGCTCACCCTGCGCCTCGACGACGTACGCCTGCTTCGTGGTGACTTCGCCGGCGAGGTCGGCGCCCTTCATCTGCGGGCTCGCCTGTACCTGCGCGAGCATCTCCTCGTCGGTGCCGAGCGCGTCACCCGAGAAGACACCGGACCGCATGGCGCCCTGCTCGCGCAGGTGCCGGGTCAGCGTGCGGGTGTCCACTTCGGAGATCCCGACGACGCCCTGGCGCTCCAGTTCCTCGTCCAGCGTGCGCTTGGAACGCCAGTTGGAGGGGGTACGCGCCGGGTCGCGGACGACGTAGCCCGAGACCCAGATGCGCGAGGACTCGTCGTCTTCGTCGTTCCAGCCGGTGTTGCCGATCTGCGGCGCGGTCTGGACCACGATCTGCCGGTGGTAGGAGGGGTCGGTCAGCGTCTCCTGGTAGCCGGTCATGCCGGTGCAGAACACCGCCTCGCCCAGGCTCCGGCCGCGGGCGCCGTACGCGGAGCCACGGAAGACCCTGCCGTCTTCGAGGACCAGCGCGGCGGGGGTCCTGGTGCTGTTCGCGGTGCTCATCAGGCACCTCCCTTGATGTCGTTGCGAGTGTCTTGCAAAGCTTCGATCCACTGTGGATAGTCGTCGACGTCGTCGCCGCGGAATCCGGTGTCCAGTTCGACGTCCCCGGCCAGCCAGGTGATGACGAGCAGCGCGTCGATGCCCATCACCTTCCCGGCCATCCCCTTGTCCTTGCGGACGCCGGTGACGGACGCGCGCGGGATCCAGAAGTCCGGGGCGCCGCCGCGTTCGATGGCGATGCCGTCGTCGTGCAGGCGCCACACCGCGCCGGTGCGCAGGCCGGCGCCGCGGGTGACGACGCGGTCCTGCCAGTGCCCGGCGGTCGTCGTGCTGACGTAGAGGCCGGTCGATTCGAGCAGTGCTTCGCCGGGCTCCGCGGGGATCTGCGGGAACGGCGGCACCTGCACGCTCTGCGCCCGGGACTTGCGCCGCCAGCCGCGCCACATCAGGAACACGCAGAAGAGGAAGAAGGCGAAGACCGCCAGGGTCAGCAGGATCCGGTCACTCATTGCGCGATCTTCCCTTCCCGCGCGGTGATCCGCCCGCGCAGCAACGTCGCCGTCACCACGCCGGGGAGCCGCATTCCTTCGTACGGGGTGTTGGCCGCGATGCTCGCGAACTCGGCCCCTCGCACGGTCCATTCGGTGTCCGGGTCCACCAGCGTCAGGTTGGCGGGTTCGCCGACCTCGATCGGGCGGCCGTGGTCGGACAGGTTGCCGATCTCGGCGGGCCGCTCGCTCATCACCCGTGCGACGCCCCGCCAGTCCAGCAGGCCGGTGCGGACCATGGTCTCGACCACGATCGACAGCGCGGTCTGCAGACCGAGCATGCCCGGCCGGGCCGAGCTCCACTCGCAGTCCTTGTCCTGGACCGCGTGCGGCGCGTGGTCCGTGGCGACGCAGTCGATGACGCCCTCGGCGAGCGCGGAGCGCAGCTTTCCGGCGTCGGACTCGGTGCGCAGCGGCGGGTTGACCTTGTTGACCGGGTCGTAGGTCGCGAGCCGCTCGTCGGTCAGCAGCAGGTGGTGCGGGGTGACCTCGGCCGAGACCTTGGTGCCGCGGTCCTTGGCCCATTTGAGGATGTCCGCGGTGCCCGACGTCGAAACGTGGCACACGTGCAGCCGCGCGTTCGCGTGCTCGGCGAGCAGGCAGTCGCGGGCGACGATCGACTCCTCCGCCGAAGCGGGCCAGCCGGTGTAACCGAGGCGGGCGGCCTGCTCGCCTTCGTGCGCCTGGGCGCCGACGGTCAGCCTCGGCTCCTCGGCGTGCTGGGCGATGACCACACCGAGCGCCGTCGAGTACTCCAGCGCGCGGCGCATGAGCAGCGGGTCCGCGACGCAGAGGCCGTCGTCGGAGAAGACCTTCACCCGGGCATCGGACTTCGCCATGGTGCCCAGCTCGGCGAGCTTCTCGCCCTTGAGGCCCACGGTGACCGCACCGACCGGGTGCACGTCGACCAGCCCGGCCTCCTGGCCGCGGCGCCACACGTGGTCGACGATCACCGCGTTGTCGGCCACCGGGTCGGTGTTGGCCATGGCGAACACCGCGGTGTAGCCGCCGAGCGCCGCCGCGGCCGAACCGGTGGCGATGGTCTCGGTGTCCTCGCGGCCGGGTTCGCGCAGGTGGGTGTGCAGGTCGACGAAACCGGGGAGCAGCACCTGGCCGCCCGCCTCGATGACTTCGGCGTCGTCCGGGGTGTCGAGGGATCCGATGTCGGTGATGACCCCGTCCTCGACGAGTACGTCGACCGGATCGCCCTCGCCGTAGGGGCGGGCGCCCTTGATCAGGACGGTGGTCACGCGGCTACTCCTTTGCCGGTCTGCGCACGTTCGTGCGCCTGTGCGCTCTCGGGGCGATTCGCGAACCGCGAAGTCCTCGACTTCATGCGTCGCCCCCTTCGCTGGCGAGCAGGTGGTAGAGGACCGCCATGCGCACGTGGACGCCGTTGCGGACCTGTTCGGTGATGGCCGAGGCCGGGGAGTCGGCGACCGCCGAGGCGATCTCCATCCCGCGCAGCATCGGGCCGGGGTGCAGGACGACGGCGTGCTCGGGCAGGAGCTTCATCCGCCGTTCGTTGAGGCCGTAAGCGATCGAGTACTCGCGCGCGGAGGGGAAGAAGCCCCCGTGCATGCGTTCAGCCTGGACCCGCAGCATCATGACCGCGTCGAGCGCGGGCAGTTCGGCGTCGAGTTCGTGCGACACCGTCACCGGCAGACTCTCCACGCCGGCGGGCAGCAGCGTCGGCGGCGCGACGAGCACCACCTCCGCGCCCAGCGAGGACAGCAGGTGGATGTTCGACCGCGCGACCCGGCTGTGCAGGACGTCGCCGACGATCCCGATGCGGCGGCCCTCGAACGAGCCGAGGCGCTCCCGCAGCGTGGCCGCGTCGAGCAACGCCTGCGTCGGATGCTCATGGGTGCCGTCCCCGGCGTTGACCACCGCCGTCCCCGCTTCGGCGAGCCAGCCCGAAAGCCGCTGCGCCGCACCGGAGGCGGGGTGCCGGATGATCACGCAGTCGGCGCCGGCCGCGGCCAACGTCAGCGCGGTGTCGCGCAGCGATTCGCCCTTGTTGACCGAGGAACTGGACGCGGAGACGTTGATCACGTCGGCGCTCATCCACTTCCCCGCGATCTCGAACGAGACGCGGGTGCGGGTCGAGTTCTCGTAGAACAGCGTGATGACGGTGCGGCCGCGCAACGTCGGCAGTTTGCGGACCTCGCGGCCCAGCAAGGTGTGCTTGAGCTCTTCGGCGGTGTCCAGCACGGCTGTCGCGAGCGCCGGGTCGAGCCCGTCGGTGGCGAGCAGGTGCTTCACGATCGATCTCCTTCTGGTTGCGCGCGAAGCAGAACCGAGTCCCGTCCGTCCACTTCGGACAGCAGGACCTCGATCCCCTCGGCGCGCGAGGTGGGCACGTTCTTGCCCACGTAGTCGGCGCGGATCGGCAGTTCGCGGTGGCCGCGGTCGACCAGCACGGCCAGCTGGACCGCGCGCGGGCGGCCGTGGTCGCGCAGGGCGTCGAGGGCGGCGCGGATGGTGCGGCCGGAGAACAGCACGTCGTCGACCAGGATCACCACCGCGTCGTCGATACCGGTCGGCGGCAGCTGCGAATGTTCGAGCGCGCGGGGCGGGCGGCGGCGGAGATCATCACGGTAGAGCGTGATGTCCAGCGCGCCGGTCGGCGGACGGACGCCGGAGAACTCGGCGATCTTGTCCGCGAGCCGCAGGGCGAGCGGGGTTCCCCTGGTGGGGATGCCCAGCAACACGGGCGGAGTCGAGCCACCGGCACCGAGAGCGGTCTTCTCGATGACCTGGTGGGCCATTCGGGCGATCGTGCGCGCGACATCGCCGGACGAGAGCAGCTCGCGCTCTCCCGCCGGTTCCGCCGCGCCACGCGGGCGTGACGACAAGGCGGACCTCCTTCCCCGCCTCTCTGGACGGGTCCTTAAAGGACGTCGACTTCCTGCGTAGCGAGGAAATCGCCCCGACACTAGCAGGAGCGATCGCTCATTCTTGCGAGTGGCGCGCCCCAGGTGACGAAGGCCTCTCGAAAGCACCCGCTTGACCTGGTGACAACTATGCGTAACCATTACTCTGAGTATTCGACTCTAGGAGTCCCCTGGACCGGTCACCCCGACCGGTTGGGGGTGAGGAAACGGAGAACCACCAGATGGGCGATTACGCCAAGGCGCTCGGGGCCAAGCTCCGCGGGATCCGCCAGCAGCAGGGTCTGTCCCTGCACGGGGTCGAGCAGAAGTCCGGAGGCCGCTGGAAGGCCGTCGTCGTCGGTTCGTACGAGCGCGGGGACCGCGCCGTCACCGTGCAGAAGCTCGCCGAGCTCGCCGATTTCTACGGCGTCCCGGTGGTCGAGCTGCTGCCGGAGGGCCGGGTGCCGTCGGGCGCGGAACCCGCTACGAAGATCGTCATCAACCTGGAGCGTCTCCAGCAGCTCCCGGCGGAGAAGGTCGGTCCACTCGCCCGCTACGCGGCCACCATCCAGAGCCAGCGCGGCGACTACAACGGCAAGGTGCTCTCGATCCGCACCGAGGACCTCCGTTCGCTGGCGATCATCTACGACATGACCCCCGGCGAGCTCACCGAGCAGCTGATCGACTGGGGTGTGCTGCCGCCCGAGGCTCGACCGTCCAAAGAGGACTAGAGATGGCGACGTTTTCGGTCCGGGGGGACCGGAAACGCCAACCGGCACCACCGAGCACGAGAACGGGCCGTGCCCTCGGCAGAGGACACGGCCCGTTGTCGTACGTCTTCTAGAGGACCGCGCGCAGCCGGTCGGCGATCGTACCGATCCGGCCGAGCACGCCGTTCACGAAGCGCGGCGAGTCGTCGGTCGACAGCTCCTTCGCCAGCCCGACGGCCTCGTCGATGGCGACCGGGTCCGGCACGTCCTCGGCCCACAGCAGTTCGTACACGCCGACGCGGAGCACCGCCAGGTCCACCGGCGGCATCCGGTCCAGCGTCCAGCCCTGAGCGTGCTCGGAGAGCAGCTCGTCGATCTGGGTCTTGCGGCCCGTGACGCCCTCGACCAGCGAGATCGTGTAGTCCGCGATCGGGTCGACCTCGACCGAACCGACCCGGTCCGCCAGCAGCGTCACCGCGTCGGCACCGCGCTGGGCGGCTTCGTACATCATCTCGACCGCCCGCTTGCGGGCCTGGCGACGGCTGATCGGCCCACCGCGGTTCGGCGACTTGCCGGACTTGTCTGAACCGGCCATCAGCTGGAGACGCGGCCCAGGTAGCGGCCGTCACGGGTGTCGACCTTGATCTTCTCGCCGGTGGTGAGGAACAGCGGCACCTGGATCTCGGCGCCGGTCTCCAGGGTGGCGGGCTTGGTGCCACCGGTGGAACGGTCGCCCTGCAGGCCGGGGTCGGTGTGCTGGACGATCAGCTCGACCGAGGTCGGCAGCTCGATGTACAGCGGGACGCCCTCGTGCACCGCGACCTGGACCTCGAAGTTCTCGAGGAGGTAGTTCGCGTTGTCGCCGACGGTCTCGGCCAGGACGGTGATCTGGTCGTAGGTCTCCGCGTCCATGAACACGAAGTCCGCGCCGTCCTTGTACAGGTACGTCATGTTGCGGCGGTCGACGGTGGCCGTGTCGACCTTCGTCCCCGCGTTGAAGGTCTTGTCGACGACCTTGCCGGTCAGCACGTGCTTGAGCGTCGTGCGGACGAACGCGCCGCCCTTGCCCGGCTTGACGTGCTGGAACGCGGTGACGGTCCAGAGCTGGCCGTCGAGGTTGAGGACGAGCCCGTTCTTCAGGTCGTTGGTGGTGGCCACGAGTGTGCAGTCTCCTGTGTCGATCTTCCGGGCCGCCGTCAGACGACCACGAGTTCCTTGGTGCTCAGCGTGAGGAGTTCGGGCGTACCTTCCCGCACGACCAGCGTGTCCTCGATGCGCACGCCTCCGCGTCCGGGCAGATACACACCAGGCTCGACGGTGACGGCCATACCGGCGGACAGTGTACCGACGCCGGTCGCGGCGAGGCTGGGCGCCTCGTGCACCTGCAGCCCGACGCCGTGGCCGAGCCCGTGGCCGAACTCCTCGCCGCGCCCCGCGCCCACGATCACGCCACGGGCCGCCTTGTCCACTTCGGACACTTCGGCGCCGGGGAGGACGGCGTCACAGCCCGCCGCCTGCGCGCGCTGGACCAGCTCGTAGATCTCCTCCTGCCAGGCCGCGGGCTTGCCGAGGACGAACGTGCGGGTCATGTCGGAGTGGTAGCCGTCGACCGTGGCGCCGAAATCGATCTTGACGAAGTCGCCGGTCGCCAGCACGGCCGAGGTGGGCCGGTGATGCGGGATCGCGGAGTTGGCGCCCGCCGCGACGATCGTGTCGAAGGAAGGCCCGGTCGACCCGTGGCCGAGCATGCGATTCTCGAGGTCACGGGCGACGTCCAGCTCGGTCCGGCCCGGCCGGAGCCCGCCGGCGGACACCAGGTCCTCCAGCGCCCGGTCGGCCGCCGCGCACGCCTGGCGCAGCGCCTCGATCTCCTGCTCGTCCTTGACCAGCCGCAGCCGCTCGACGAGCCCGGGCGTCCGCACCAGCTCGACGCGGTCGAAGCGGACCTTGAGGTCCTCGTGCTGCTCGACACTGACGTGCTGGCTCTCGAACCCTGTCTTGCCGAAGTGTTTTCCGGCCGCCAGATCGGCGAGCTTCGCCGCGCTCGCGCGGTCGAGCACCCGCTCGAGGTCGGGCACCTCCGTCGCCGACTGGACCGTGTAGCGGCCGTCGGTGCAGAAGATCGTCTTGTCGTCGCCGCTCCCGTGGACGAGGAGAGCGGCGTTGGACCCGGTGAAGCCGGTCAGGTACCTGATGTTGAGCAGGTCCGTGACCAGCAGCGCGTCCACCCCGGAGTCGGCCAGCAGGGAACGCAGCGCCGCGCGGCGGCGAGAGAAGTATTCACGCACGTGATGGAGTTTAGGGGGTTCGCTGCCGGTGGCACGCGTTTCGCCGACCACTTGCGCCGGGTGTGGTGTCCGGTGGGCCGTGAAGGCCTCCTTCCCTACCCTCAAAGTAGGGAAGGAGGCCTTCACGGACCTTTCGCCCGCTATCAAGGGCCGCGCGGGCGTGACCATCGCTACTGGCGAGTTAAACTCCCCCAATGGCACCGTGGCTGACTCGTGGACTCGTGATGGCGCTGCTGCACGGCGCGGCCGTCACCGTGCTGGCCAAGTACGAGGTCTTCAACCCCACCGACAAGACCCTCGTCACCGCCCTCACTCTCGCCGTCCTGGTCGGCGCGGCCGCGGGCTGGGGCGCGGTGGACGCCTGGCAGGGCAAACCCGAACGCGGCAAGAACTGGTTCATCGCGGCGCTGATCGCCGGTCCGGTCTCGGGCGTGCTGTACGTGATCGGCCGCGCGGTATTCGTCGATCAGACCGGCGCTTCGGAGCTCGGCGGCGCGCTCACCGGCGGCGCCGCCTTCTCGGCCCTGCTGGTGCTCATCCCGGCCGGGCTCGGCCTGTTCGTCGGCGGCCGCATCACCAAGGCCGATCAGCCCGCGAGCGAGAAACCCGCCGGGAAGCCGTCCCAGGCCTGATCGGCGATCTTCTCGACGGCCGAGTCGTTCAGCGCCGCCGCCCCGCCGTCCGGCAGCGCGAAGAGCTTGCCGTCGAGCACCACGCCGAACCCCCGGCCTGGCGCGTGCACCACCCTCGCCCCGGCGCTCAACCGTGCCGCCCGCGGGAGGTTGTCGACGGCCTTGAGCCGCTCGTTCAGCACCTCGCCCGCGAGCGCCGCCGCCACCGAGCGCCGGTCGACCCGGACCAGGGTGCCGTCGGCCACCAGGTCGATGGTCCGCTGCGGCGACGGCATCGCGACGCCTTCGAACGAGGTCCGGATCCGGGCCTCGTCCTCGCACGCCCGCGAACCGCGGACGTCCAGGCCGAAGTGCTTGAGGTCGGTCGGCGCCCCCGCGCCGCCGATGACGGTGGCGCGGACGACGTCGAACGGGACCCGATCGCAGACGTCGCCCGAGGAGAGCGGCGCGTGCCCGTCGGGCCGCCGGACCAGCCCTGGGCCTTCCTTCCACACGCCGGGGATGATCGCCTGCCGGTACGGCTGCGCGGAGAAGTCTCTGGTCCAGAACGTGAGGCTGGTGCCCTTTTCGGTCTCGTGCGCGATCACGAAGGCGTCGAGCGAACCGACCCACATCAGGTCGGTGCTGAACCCGTCGACCAGCGAACGGGTGCGCGGCGAGGTCGTGCTGGGCTTGGCGAGGAAGCCCTGCTCCCCCAGCGTTTCCACGTTCCGGGTGAACGCCGCGTCCTTGGCGCGGAGCAGGAACTGCCCGGCGCCGTTCCATCCGGCGCCCTTCGCTGTGGTGTCGGTGAAGAGCACGTAGAACCAACCGTCGAGGTACACCGCCGAGGGCTGGCCCGCGCCGTAAACGTTGTCGCGGTGCACGTCGTGCGACGGCCCGATGATCGGCTTCCCGCCGGCCGCCCGCGTCCACGTGAGCCCGTCCGGGCTGGTCGCGAGGCCGATCGAGTTGCCGAGCGCGTGGTCGCCCGCCGCGCCGGTGTAGTACATGTAGTAGGTCGAGCCGACCTTGATCACCGACGGATCGCAGGTGTGCATGCCGTCGAAACCGCCGGGCGCGCCCGAGAACACCGCCGCTGGGCCACCACCGGACGGGCCGGTGAACGGACCGTCGAGCGAGGGCGACTGCGCGTAGAGGACGTCGTCGCCGGGCGGCTGGGCGCTGCCGTACTGGCTGCACCACCACATCTTGAGTTTGCCGCCGTCCCGCATCACGGTCGGGCTGTAGTTGTAGACCGCGTCCTGATCGCCCGCGGCCACCACGCCGCCGCTGGCTCGCGGATCGCTCGTCACGAGCTCGACGTTCATCCGGCGCGGCTTTTCCTTGGGCGCCTGCTGGGCTCCGCCGATCCCGCCGCCCTTGCCGTCGGCCTGGGACTGCACCGTGCCGTCGCTGCACGCCACGAGGACCGCGCCGGCCGCGAAGAGGGCCACCACGGCACGGGCGGGTCGCCGACCCCCACGAAAAAGGCGCATGATGGCCGAGTGTAGCGAGGCTTAGCCCTGTCGAGTGACGTCAGTACCCGGGAGAGCGACCAATTCCACTTCGAAGCCATCGGCGTTTTCGAGGTAGGCGGCGTAGTGGTGATCACCGCCCGCATACGGATACTTGTCCGCGAACATCGGCGACCAGCCGTGTTCGAGGGCCTTCGCGGCCAGTTCGTTCACCCGTTCGCGGGACTCGACGTGCAGGGCGAGATGGTTCAGGCCCGGGGCGGTGCGCTCGTGCTTTTCGCCGCTGAGCGCGGGAGAGCGCTCGACGACGAGATAGGTCGCGCCGTGTTTCCAGCTGACCCCGGCGGGCCAGCGCTGGAACTCGCGCCAGCCGAGTTCGCCGAGCAGCCAGCCCCAGCTCTCCTCCGCGCGGCCGAGATCGGGCACCCACAGCTCGATGTGGTGCGCGCGGCCGTGGTCCGAAGGCAGCGCGACGAAGACCCGGTGCGGCCCGCTGCCGTAGTGGTCTCCACCGCCGACGTCGAGGAAACCCAAGCGCCGCACCAGGTTCTGACTGGCCACATTGGACTCGCCGACCAGCGCCCACACCGACGACAGGCCGAGTCCGACGAGTCCGTGCTCCAGCAGGGCCTTCGCGGCCTCGGTCGCGAGGCCTTGCCCGCCGTGCGCACGGGCCAGGTAGTAGCCGATCTCCGGCACGTCGCCGGGCAGTTCCTGCGACGGCCGCAGATGCGCGAGGCCGATCACCTCGTCGTCGCGTTCGATCGCCCAGTGCCCCATCCCCGCCGGGCCGTCGTAGGACAACCTGCGGCCGACCATTTCGCGGACACGGTCCGGCTCGGTGAGAGGCACCGCGAAATGCGAGCTCATCGCCGGGTCGGCGAAGAGCTTGACGATCGCGTCGGTGTCCGCCTCCGTCAGCGCGCGTAACCGCAGCCTCGCGGTTTCGAGCGTGGGAGGGTTGTTCATGCCGCGTTCGCGGCCATCCAGCGCAGGGCCAGCGGGTACCCGTCGACCCCGAGCCCGGCGATCACGGCGGTGACGATATCCGACAGCACGCTGTGGTGCCGGAACTGCTCACGTTTGTGCACGTTGGAGATGTGCAGCTCGATCAGCGGCGCCGTGAGCTGGGCGGCGGCGTCGCGGACCGCGATCGAGTAGTGCGTCCACGCGGCGGCGTTGAGCACCACCGGCCACCCCGCGTCGGCGGCCTCGTGCAGCCAGCCGACCATCTCGCCCTCGTGGTCGGTCTGCCGGACCTCGACGTCGATCCCCAGCTCCTTGCCGGTTTCGACACAGATGGAGACCAGATCCGCGTGCGTGGCCGAACCGTAGATACCGGGTTCGCGCAGGCCGAGCCTGCCGAGGTTGGGGCCGTTGAGGACGAGCACCTTCACAGCAGCACACTCCCGCCGGGCTTGGGGGCTTCACCGGCCACCACCGAGTACGCGGCGGCGAGCAGCGACGGGTCCGGGCCTTCCAGCCTGCCGGGTTTGGCGAGCCCGTCGAGGACGACGAAACGCAGCACACCCGAACGGGTCTTCTTGTCACCTTTCATCGTCTCCAGCAGCTGCGGGAGCGCGTCCGGGTCGTAGGTGGTCGGCAGGCCCAGCAGCTTGAGCACGGACGAGTGCCGCTCGGCGGTGGCGTCGTCGAGACGGCCGGCCAGGCGCGCGAGTTCGGCGGCGAACACCAGGCCGACGCTGACCGCCGCGCCGTGGCGCCACCGGTACCGCTCGCGGCGCTCGATGGCGTGGGCGAGCGTGTGGCCATAGTTGAGGATCTCGCGCAGATCCGACTCGCGCAGATCGGCGGCGACGACGTCGGCCTTGACCTGGATCGAGCGGTGGACCAGCTCGCCGAGGACTTCGCCGGTGGTGTCCAGCGCCACGGCGGGATCCTGCTCGACGAGTTCGACGATCCGCGGGTCGGCGATGAACCCGGCCTTGACCACCTCGGCCATTCCGGCGACGAGTTCGTTGGGGGGCAACGTTTCCAGCGTCGCGAGGTCGACGAGGACCGCGCTCGGCTCGTGGAAGACGCCGACCAGGTTCTTGCCCGCCTCGGTGTTGATGCCCGTCTTCCCGCCGAGGGAGGCGTCGACCATGCCCAGCAGCGTGGTGGGCACGTTGACCAGGCGGACGCCGCGCATCCAGGTGGCGGCGACGAACCCGGCGAGGTCGGTCACGGCGCCGCCACCGAGCCCGACGACCACGCCCTGGCGGTCGAGGCCGATGCGGCCGAGGACCTCCCAGCAGAAGCTGGCGACGGTGAGCGCCTTGCCGTCCTCGGCGTCGGGGATCTCGACCCGGTGCGCGTCGATCCCGGCCTCGGCCAGCTCGTCGCGGATGGCCTCGGCGGTGGTCGTCAGCGTCGGCGGGTGGATCAGCGCGACCTTGGAGGCGTCGGCGAGCTGCTCGGTGAGCTCGCCCAGCAGGCCTCGGCCGATGACGACGTCGTAGGGCTTGGCGGTGTTGACGGTGATGCGGACCGGCTCGGTCATCGTTCCCCTTCACTTCGGCGGAAGCCGCTTGGCCCTCGCGACCTCGCAGGTGATCTTGCCCTTGACCGGGGTGTCCCCCGGGATCTCTTCGGTCACCGTCTGGCCGGGCGTCATCCGGTTCTTCGCGAACAACGCCTCCCCGGAGGCCTTGCCGTCGGCGTCCTTGATCGCGATGGTGACGGCGTACCGCGCGTCTTCCGCGGTGCTGTTGGTGACCTCGATGGTGATCTTCGGGGTGTAGCCGCCGCTGTCGCATTTGGTGACCTTGACGTCGGCCGCGACATCCGCCTCCGGCGCGGCGCTGGTGGCCGCACTCGTCTGGATCACGTCCGCGCCGGGAGGTTGCCTTTCCTCACCACACGCGGTCAGGGTCAGGGCCACGACGGCGAGCAGGACGCCTGCGGTCGTGCGTTTCATGCTCGGTCCTTGCTGATCTCGTTCAGCCCGATGAGGGCGGCCTCGACGACCTCGTCGGCGGTCAGGTGGTCGGTCTCGATCTCGAACGTGGCGACCTCGCGGTACGCCGGCAGGCGCGCGTCGAGGAGCGCCTTGTAGGTGGCGCGGGGGTTCACCCCGGCCAGAAGCGGGCGCGCGGTCGAGAGCCCGGCGCGCTGGACGCCCGCGGCCATCCCGACGTTGAGGAAGACCACGGTGTGCCCGGCGAGGCGTTCGCGGGTGCCCGGCGTGATCGGCGCTCCCCCGCCCAGCGAGAGGACGCCTTCGTGCTCGGCCAGCGCCTTCGCGACCATCTCCTCCTCCAGCGCGCGGAAGGCGGGCTCGCCCTCCTCGGCGAAGATGTCGGTGATGGGCTTGCCCGCGCTCGCGACGATGTCGTCGTCGCTGTCGCGGAAGGCGAGACCGAGCCGGGCGGCGAGCGCCGGGCCGACCGTGCTCTTGCCCGAGCCCGGCGGCCCGATGATCACCGCGCGAGGAGTCACCAGCGCTCCTCGAGCGCCTTCAGGTAGGCCTCGGCGTTGCGCTTGCCCTCGGCCAGCGAGTCGCCGCCGAACTTCTCCAGTGCGGCGTCCGCGAGCACCAGCGCGACCACCGACTCCAGCACGACCCCGGCCCGGGGCACCGCGCAGACGTCGGAACGCTGGTGGATGGCCACCGCGGGTTCGCCGGTGGTGACATCCACAGTGGACAGTGCTTTGGGGACGGTCGAGATCGGCTTCATGGCGACGCGCACGCGCAGCGGCTCGCCGTTGGTGATGCCGCCTTCGAGGCCGCCCGCGCGGTTGGACCGGCGGGTCACCCCGACCGGGCCGGTGCCGCGGTCGATCTCGTCGTGAGCCTGGCTGCCCCACCGCTTGGCCGTGGTGAAGCCGTCGCCGACCTCCACGCCCTTCATCGCCTGGACGCCCATGAGCGCGCCGGCGAGGCGGGCGTCGAGCCTGCGGTCCCAGTGGACGTGCGAGCCGAGGCCCGGCGGCAGGCCGTAGGCGAGCACCTCGATCACGCCGCCGACGGTGTCACCCGCCTTCCGCACGGCGTCGACCTCGGCGACCATCGCGTCGGTCCCCTCCTGGCCGAAGGCACGGACCGGGCTCTCGTCGATGGCGGGCAGGTCCGACGGGACCGGCAGCGGCCCCTCGGGGGCCGACGCACCGCCGATGGACACGACGTGGCTGAGGATCTCGACCCCGAGCAGCTGCTTGAGGTACGCACGGGCCACCGTGCCGAGCGCCGTGCGGGACGCCGTCTCACGGGCGCTCGCGCGCTCCAGCACCGGACGGGCCTCGGGGAAGCCGTACTTCTGCATCCCCGGCAGATCCGCGTGGCCGGGCCGGGGACGGGTCAGCGGCTCGTTGCGCGCGAGGCCTTCCAGCTCCTCGGCGGGCACGGGATCGGCCGACATGACCTTCTCCCATTTGGGCCACTCGGCGTTCTCGATCTGGACCGCGACGGGGCCGCCCTGGGTGAGCCCGTGCCGGACGCCGCCGGTGAACTCGATGTGGTCGGTCTCGAAGCCCATCCGGGGGCTACGGCCGAAGCCGAGCCTCCGGCGCGCGAGCTGCTCGCCCACTTCGGCGGTGGTGACCTCGACCCCGGCGGGCATCCCTTCCAGGATGGCGGCGAGGGCGGGTCCGTGCGATTCCCCTGCGGTTATCCAGCGCAACACCTGACAGATCCTGTCACAACCTCCTCTCTGTCCCGGTACAGGCCGGGCTATCCCGGACCGGGTCCGGCGAAGACGGCGAGCGCCCACGCCGCGACCAGGAGACCGGGCCCGTGCGGCACCGTGGGATGCCGGGGGCCGCCCACCGCGAGCGCCACGCTCAGTAACGCGGCGGCGACGGCGCCGAGCACGATCGACGGCCAGCCCGTCGCGGCCAGGACCGCGCCCAGGCTGCCCGCGAGCTTCACGTCTCCGGCGCCGAGCGAGCGCGGCGACAACGCGTGGACGAGCGCGTGCGCCCCGCCGAAGACCAGCGCGCCGAGCACGGCCCGCCACGCGATGGCGGCCCCTCCCCCGTGCGCGGCGATCGCGAGGGCGGCGGCCAGTGCCGGGTACGCGGGCAGGGTCAAAACGTCGGGCAGGCGGCGGTACTTCAGGTCGGCGAGCGCCAGCGGGACGGCGAAGACGGTCAGCACGGCCGGGACGGCGAGCCACCACGACGGCCAGGCACCGGCGTCGTACCGCAGCCAGACCACGACGAGCGCCGCCGCGGCGATGGCGGCCGCCCACGCCGTGACCGGCGCTCCCGCCCGGCGCAGGCAGGAGCGCGTGGCGAGCGCCGATCCGGCGCCCGCCACCGCGATGGCGATCGGCGTGAACACAAGATCAAGAGTGCGCCCGTCGCGCTCGGTGAGACAAGAATTTCTTTTCGTGACAGGAACTCTCACGCACTTTCGACAGGCCGGACGCGGGTGCTGAAGTCGTGAACGGGCCGTTCAGGGACGTGGGCGCGTCGCGGCGGGCGTGGGCTGAAGGGGCCCTTCACCGCGTCGCATGCGGTGAAGGGAGCTTTCGCCGCATGACGCGTGGTGAAAGCGTCCTTCGGCCCCGGTCGGCGGCAGCGTGCGGTATGGCCGCTCACCTGAGTGCGATTCGGATTCTGCTGCAAGGGCGCGGACGGGGGCCCGCAGAGCCCTGAGTGTCCTCACGAGACGCTTTCCGCCGACCGAATGCCCGATTTATGTACCTGTGACCGGTTCCAATGGGGGTCGTGGGTGGCAAAGAGGGTTCTAACCCTCTTTGCCACCCCCAACCCCCCCCCCGATCCCCTCAAACGCCCCCAAACGGGAAATGTCACCCCAAGAAGAGTCCCTTTTTGGAAGGCGGGGAAGGGTTCTGGGT
>NZ_JBWKEC010000012.1:207376-216552 GCF_056435645.1 Amycolatopsis sp. NPDC043889 | reverse complement strand
CCCGGAACACAAGCAGCAGGCCGAGGCGCCCGCGCCAACTGCGACATCGACCCGATCCTGATGTGACTCAACCAGGAACAAACTGCCCGATCCAGACGGCGATCCGCTCCGACTCGGGATTCTGCCGCGGTGATCGGGTATTGCCTTACACAGCCTGGAAACTGAACCACCACTTGGGTCAAGAACGGTTGTCCGGCGATCGTGCCACGATTCCCCTGGCGGCTCCACGTTCCCCCTCCCCCGACGTGGAGCCGCCCCGAGATACGCCCGCATCAGGGGACTATCGCGGCATGGGGGCCGGACACGTGCAGGCGGACCGTGGCACCGCAGTATCCGGAGCAGGTCTCGACATGCCGACAGAGTTGGCGGGTGAGCCAGAGACCGTCGCCGGGTGCCTCGTCGAGCGTGGGTGGCAGGTAACCGAGGAAGGGGTCGGTGATGCGCCCGACAGGCTCGTGAACGTCGCACACGATACGCCCGGATTCGGCCCACAGCCGGATGGTCGCGCGACCGCTACCGTGCCGCGCGACGTGGTCGGCGACTTCGCCGACGGCCGCCGAGAGCATGGCGGCTTGCTGCCGGGCCAGCCCTTGGAGCGCGGCGTGCGCGGTGACGAACCGCCGCACGCTGGACAGGTCGCCTATGAAGGGAAGCACTGCGGCATCCGGTGGGGGAGCCGGCAGCGGGTGGGTGCCGCCGGCATCGACGAAGATCGCGGGGTCGAGATAGTCAGGACATGGCCTCGCCTCGCGCCCTGTCCACCGAGCGGGGTGAATGCGATGCGCGTCAGCGACGACGGGCGGAGCCAGCACACGGGTGTCGTACGGGCAAATGATCCATGCCGACGACTCCGCGAAGGCCACGTTCAGTATCGACTCGTATCGTCTCAACTCGGCGGTCTCTAGGTCTGATCGTCTTGTCCAGATCGGTTCACCGATGATGCGTACGTGTCCTGGGCGCTCGGCATGGCGGGCCGTGTAGTAGTCGCGGTACTTGAGCAGTGTCGCGGCGGGGTGACGGTACCAATCGTAGGCGTCGACGAATTCGACCCGGTCGGCGTTCGCCCCTAGCGTGTCGACGAGCAAGTCGATGTTGTCCGGTGTGGTCACGGCCAGTGTGGCTTCCCCGCGGGTCAGGCCGTCTTCGATGAAAGGCGTTGTCAGGTCGAGGAATTCCGCGTCAGAGCCGTAAACACAGGCCTGATGCGAGAACGACACACCGCCGGTCTGGGCTTCCTGCTTGCTCATCTCACACCCCCTCCTCCGTGGTGACCAACGTCAGGGACGGCAACCGGTCCCAGCCGTAGTTCCGCAGGATCGTGCGGATCAGGGGAACTGGTGATCTCAGAACCAGCCGGTGCCCGTTGCGGAGGTTGGCCGCGGCATGGGCGAGAAGCCGGACGGTCGCTACATCGGCGTAACGTAGTTCTCTGACATCCAAGTGAAAATCGTCATCGTCGCGGTAGGCCGCTTCCAGTGTCGCGGCGAACTCGGCGAGGTTCGACCGATCGATCTCGCCGGACAGTCGCAGCCCGCGTCGCCCGTCCAGCGCCGCCATCCGCAACAGGGGTTCTTGTTGTTCGGCCTGTTGGGCGGTCAGCGCCGTCGAGTGGGCCTCGCGCACGACGTCCAGTTGCTCACTCGTGAACTGCCGCCGATCGTAGTGACAGAATCCCGTCAAGGTCGGCAGCGCGTCCGTGGCGACAAGTTCCGTGACCTGCCTCTCGTAGTCCCAAAACAACTCGCTGTCCGGTAGCACATGTGAGGACCAGGTCATGTCCGCGCAGATATGAAGACCCAAGTAACCAGCACGTGTCGCCGCGGTGGTCTCGGCCTGGAGCCGGCTGATCACACGATCCGCCTCGAACCCTGTTCTCGCTCGGTAGAACTCGTCGGTGGACGAGATGACGAGCTGTTCCCTCCTGGTCAATGCGTCCAGCTCCGGCCCGGTCAAGGACAGCCAGGTGAGCAGGGTGCCGGGAGGAACGCGGTTGGTGAGGTAGGTGATCTTATGGCCTTGTTCCACCGCCGCCAGGAAATGCAGTTGTGCGAGCCGCCGGTATTGGTGGTCGGTGTCGTACCAGATACATACGTGCTCTCCCGCCACCCACGACCTGACCATGGTCCTCCTCCGCACGCGAGATAAGAGAAGGCCTCATTTTAGGCCGAGACCGACGGTTCACGTTGTCCGTGCAGGAGTATTGGCGGATACGCGCCAATACTCCTCGGTGGTGTTCCGCTCGGTATGGCGCGCCCCGTGCGATTCTGACAATGGCGAATGTTCGCCACGGTGAATCACGGTCCACATCCGCCCGCGGCGGACTGTCCGGTGATGGGTGGGGTACCGGATGGCTGGGCGTAGCGGGCCAGACGTTCCGGCATATCGTCGATCGCGCCGGCTCTGCGGAAAGCGGGCGGGGTGAACTGGCCGGGGTACTGACCTCGGAACATGCAGGTGAGGAATCGCGCGACCGCACGTGATGGAGGCAGAACGTCCTTGCCCGCGTAGGACAGAACAATCAGCTCTTCTCCGCACAGGGATTCGACGGCCACGGACCACCCGTGTTCCTCGTCCCAGAGCAATGCGACGTCACGGGTCGGGAACCGCGGTAGCCGGCTCTCGATGGCCACGTAGGCATTCACCGGTGGGTCCAGCCGCACCCACCAGCCCGTCCAGTCCAGATCCAAAGCCTGGGCAACGGCGCCAACATAGCGGCGTAAGCCGCGCGCCGGTGCTCCATGGTCTTCCAAAATCATCCTTCGTCGCCGCCTTTGCCGCCTCCGTCGGAAAGATCAGCGCCGACTGCTTGACGCACGTTCGCATCTCACCCGTTCTGGAGCGTGATCGCAAGATGGTCGGTGCCCATGCGCGGCCAGCGAACCATTTCCGAGTACGAACGAACGGCACCATCGGCGCCGGAAACCGGTCATCCCACCTCCTGAGCCACCACACCCCGGGCCACCCAGAGCGAATGCCGCCCGACCCGGAGCCGCACCCCCCTTCCACACCATCCGCGCCAATGCGGCAGATCGCCACGGCCGCAGAGTTTTTCATGTCAGCAGCCAGGTTTCACCGGCCGACGGGAGAAAGAGGGAAAGTACGTGGCAGCCGATGTGCCATCTGGCGCACGGGTCTGTGGCCGGCCGGAGAGAAGCTCGACGAGCACGAGCGCCGCGCACTTCGGGAGATCGAGGGAACTAGCCGGAATGTCCGGCAGAACTTGCCAAGCGGCAACAGATCTCCGTCGTGAGTCACACGTCGTCGCTGGGCGCCCGACGGTTCACCGTGCGCACCGGCCGGGGCGTGGTCGGTTTCGGCCTGTTCCCACGTGAGCGAGATCGGACATATCCGTGCGCTGGTTGGCCATGTGCGGTAAGCGCGCTCGGTCAAACCCGCTCGAGGCTTTCACCCTCTCACCGTCCTTTGCTCTGCCGGGGGTCTTCCATGGCGTAAGCGGCCAGAAATCTCGTCATCGCGGCGTCGATGATTGATGAGGACTGTCTGTCGACGCTGTCTTGCCGGTTCTGGGCGTGGGTCCCCGGCGGTCGTTGTGCGCGGGAGAGTTCGTGAACGGCGTTTGAGCGGGACGAGAAAATGGGGATGAAGGTATCCATGCCGACGATTCGCAGTGCTCTTGAGACGACGTGGCTTTTGACGACCAATCCGAGCCGTTTCCGTTCGCTCTTCGCCCGCTCGGCAGCACCGGCGATGGCGCCGAGCCCGGCGGCGCCGAGGAAGGTGACCTCTGATAGGTCGAGAACCGTCACCGACGGCATCTCCTGCCACAAAGCGCGGTGGAGCACCCCCACGGAGGATACGTCGACCTCGCCGGCGACGGCGATCACCAGCTGGTCGCCGTGCCGGAAGCGTCCGGCCTCCAGCAGCTTCCCACCCGCGGCCGGTATCGCGTGCCCAGCAGGCATTGGCGTTCCCAGTGAACGTATCCGAGCGAAATGGCGGCTATCAGGCAAACCAGTCATCGATGCGCTCCGAGTAGGTAACCGTGGGATCACCGTCAGCGGCTGCGTTGCTGAACCGGCGAGACGGTCTCTGAAAGTTGACGTACGTGCCTGGGCCTGAGCCCGGTCGTCGTTCAGGATACCCCTGGAGAGGTATCTATGGCATCAGGCAGGCATGGTGAACGGGAAAGGGGGAACGCGCGCAGGTGACTCGACAGCGCCTCGCCGATTTGGCCGAAATACGACATTGTCAGATCTTCGCCATTAAACTGATCGACCATGGCGGAACCGTCTCGGCACGGGGAATCAGATGACGGCGTGCGGTCTGATCGCTGGATCCGGACCGCTGCCCTGGCGTTACCGCGGCCGGGCGAAAACTGCATAGTGGCGTAGTGTGACCACGGCGAACACGAGTTTCTTTCTGGAAGGCCTGTCTCAATGTGATCGTGTCCGCAACTGGACAATGACGAAAAATGGCCATGGAAAGGGCCATTGCGATCGCCGCAGGGTGGATCGGTCCCGTGGGCTCCTCTTCGTGGAGTTCTCAGCGTCTTGCGGGTCGGGCAGGTCTGAGCGTCAGGACTGGCCGGTTCGCGCCTGTAAGCGGACGGTCTCCAGGAAACGGTACGCGAGGTCGCGCAGCTTGACATTCTCTCGTTGTGACTGTTCGACCAGCAGGTCGAAGGCCTCCTTGTCGGTGAACCCGTGGACTGCGATGAGGACACCCTTGGCTTGGTCGATGACCGCCCGAGTGCTCAGCGCGATAGAAAGGTGCTCGGCCAGTTGGGCGGCCTTCTCGTAACGCCGGTAGGTGCGCAGAATCGCTTCGACAGCACTTGTGTAAACCTGGAGCAGGTGCACATCCAATTCAGCGAAGCCCTGTGCCTGCCGGCTGTAACAGTTCACTGCACCGGAGTAGTCGCCGTTCACGATCAGGGGCACGGTCAGGAAACCACTGAGGCCCGCGGCGCGCGAAGCCGGAGCGAACTCCGGCCAGTGTTTCGACGCCTCGGAAATGTTCCCCCGCCTGGTCTGGGCGCCCTTCGCCGCCTCCAGGCACGGTCCCCGGCGCGTCGCATACTGAGTCGCGTCGAGCTCGATACCGTCCTCGCTCGTGAAGGCCACCGTTTCTGGCCGGTGCTCGCTGACCATGGTGATCGTCGCATGGTCCACGCCAGGTACCGCGCGGATGACCTGGTGGCATACATGGTTCAGCAGCGAGTTGATGTCGGTTTCATCGGCGAGCACCTCAGCCAACCCGTCGAGCGCACCTTTGACGTCGTCGAGAATCATCGGCACGTGCGCGCACGGCGCTTCGTCGGATGACATAATTGCTTCTCCTCTGATCGTTGTTCGTCCGCTGGATGCTTCCGGATCTTGTCGGTGGCGTGCTGCAGCTGAATAATTCGGGTACCCACTCCGTGGCCTGGTCAAGCGATCATCAGCGGTGCTCGAATTGATGGAGGTGCGCCGTGTCGGAAGAATGTATTGATTCAAGCGCTTAGTCAAGATCATGGGAGCATGTACGCGGCACGATCATTTCGTCGCCATAAACGGCGACGGCCGGACCTCGGAACCGAGACCGGCATTGCTGATCATGGTTGTGCTGGCGATACATCACCCTTTGGAGGGTCGAACCGTAACTGCCGGTCAAGCACGAGCGCTGATGTCGAGCTGGGCGGCGATCATGCCGGTCGCCACATGCACGTCGCCGTAGTGTCCGGTGGTGTCCTCGCGTGCCCACGCTGCGACCTGGTCGCCCTCGCCGACGCAGTCGGCGAGCAGCGCGGCGACGGGGAGGTCGGTCAGGGCGAGCCGCGGCTCCGTCCGCGAACCCAGGCCGGCGCTGCTCGTCGAAGGTCAGGTCGCTCACCAGCACCGGGCTTCCGGTAGCGAAGGCCTCGACGCCTGGACTATCGCCTGCGGTGTATTGCGTTTCCTCGAGAGTCCCGGCCAGGCATTGCTCGAGGCGACCAGCTCGTGCGCCTGCTCGGCCGTCCGTAAGGAGATGGCGGCGATACAGACGACCGGGATCCAGCCCGAGCCCTGTCGCACATCTCGGGCTCGCTCAGCAATGAGCTGCGATAGCCGATCGCGGCGCCTAGCGCTCACGGTCATCTCCGCGTCCTCGAAAACCTCAACGCCGTCCCTGCGTCACATCGTGCGTACCCTCGCTGTCGGTCGGCCTTTGACCGCCAGGCGGACAACGCTGTTGTGACGCTGCAAACCGGTGTCAGCTCAGCCGACACCGGGGACGAGGTGCACTTTCCCTGAGGCTGCTCAGCTTCAATTTCCGACCTGCCCATGACCTGAGCAGGGCCACACCGCGATTCTCGCGGTGCCGATCGTGTGACCGGGGTTGCTCTCACTGGACTACTGTCCTTAGGCTGATTGCGTTTGTGGTGGGGTTGAGCTGACGCGTTGCTGCAAGCGACTGAGGTCGGAGGTACTGCTGACCGTGGTCGTCGGGTGCCGTCCGGTCCGCGAGTGATCGTTGAACTGGAATCACGTGCCTGGGCTGGTGGGTGGCAACCGCGGGGTACCCGGATCGCACGGGATAGGGGGCGTATGGACTGGACGGCGCGATATCGGGATCGCCAACGATCTGAGAACTGGTGCGGTTCCGCGACGCGCGCCAAGCCTCCGTCGAGTGATCAAGGCTCTGACTCTTCGCTGGTGACCTCGTGGGCGTCTGAAGCTTGATCTTGGCGCGGAAGGATTCCATGAATCGAGAACAGCGCATGGTCGAGGCTCTGGTCGAGCTCTCAGACTCCCTGGTGAACGACTTCGACGTTCCTGGGCAGCTCGATCGCCTGGCTACGCGATGTACCGAGCTTCTCGACATCACCGCGGCGGCCGTGGTGCGGGTATCGGCGGATGCGGGCCGGTGGACCTCTGCCACGTCCGGTTCGGCCACCGACTTGTTCGAACTGCTCACGCGGGAGGGGCCGGTACTGGAGAGTTGCCGTACCGGCGCACCCGTCGGCCCGGTGGGCGTAGCCGCCGCGCGCCGCCGATGGCCAGGTTTCGCCGTCGCCGCCAGCAAGGCCGGCTACCGCCATGTGTCGTCCGTGCCGATGCGGCTGGGTGAGGAGGTTCTCGGGTCAGTGCTGCTGCTGCATGCGGAGGCTGAAGGGTTACAGGCATCCGACATCCGGCTGGCGCGAGCGCTCGCCGACGCGGCCACGATCGGGCTTGTGCACGAACGAGAGATCCGTCAGCGGACCGACATCGCGTCGCAGCTGCAGAGCGCGTTGGACAGCCGTGTCCTGATCGAACAGGCGAAGGGGTTCCTCGCCGCGCGACAGAGTATGAGTGTGATTGACGCGTTCGAACTGATCTCCGTCTACGCCCGCCAACATCGCTGCCCGATCAGCGACGTTGCCCGCCACATCATCGAGTTCGGGGTTTTTCCTGTCAGTCCGCCCAGGCCCAATGGGCCTTTCGACGCGCGCTGACCGGTCGTCGCGCGGACCCAACCGCCGGATTGCGGTCTGCTGCACGCTTCGAGAACCGCGTCAGAGTGAACGGGCAGTGTCTTCGACAATCGTCAACGCGAGTTCGACGGCGGCCCGGCGCGTAGGGTTTGCGGACGTGTATGCGTTGACGGCTGGCTGTCCACAGGCGTTGTGCCTGTCGAGCCCTCCCGGCGACCCTGATGTCGTGATCCAGCAGGTCAGCGTGTGGCGGTTCGCGAAGACATCGGTTCGGCACTGGCGTCGCCGGTTGGTCAGGCGCGAGCCAGAGGGCACACGGCATATTCGAGTCTTCTCGAACTGGGCCGGCAAGCCGGGCAGGTTCTGACGTGGTCCCTGGGCGGTGACGCGCTTGATTGCACTTGCCCTCCGCTGTGGCAATCCTTATGATTTTACGTTCTGTGGCCCGGTTGAGCAGAAGCCGCTGCCGCATTTATCTCAGACTCAGAGGCGGTGTGGTGCGCTTATTCGACAAATCTGGTCCGGTCGCCGAAATTTAATTGGAATCACGTCGCTTGGCGATTTCCCCGGTAACTGACAGGCAGACGCTCGGGTGTCGCCGAGAGTCTCTCAAGATGTTTCCCGCCGCTGATGAGTCTGTGCGGTCGCACGTTCCTTGATCTTAGTGGAGAGGAAGGCACACATGAGACGAGAACAGCGCTTGGCTGACGCCCTGGTCGAGCTCACCGACACCGTGGTAAAGGACTTCGGCCTCCCGGAGCGGCTCGCTCGGTTGGCCGCACGATGCATCGAGCTGTTCGATATTTCCGCTGCCGCCGTGATGCTGGCTTCACGGGATGACGGACGGTGGAGGTCGGCGACGGCCGGCGAGTCCGCCGACTTGCTCGATGTGCTCAACCTGGCGCGTCTGGATGGGCCGGTCCTGGGAAGTTCTCGTGCAGGGGAGTTGGTCGGTCCGATGGATCTGGCCGGTGTGGGCCGTCGGTGGCCCGACTTCGCCGCGGCCGTCGACAAGATCGGGTACCGGCAAGTGTGTTCGGTGCCGATACGGCTGCGCGAAGAGGAATTCGGATCGGTGCTGTTGCTGCACTCGGAAACCGATGGGTTGTCGATGGCCGAGGTCCGGTTGGTGCAGGCGCTGGCCGACGCGGCCGCCATCGGGCACGTGCACGAGCGGGAGATCCGCCGTCAGATCGCCGCCGCCTCGCAACTGCAGGCTGCGCCGCACAGCCGTGCCTTGATCGAACAGGCGAAGGGTTTTCTCGCCGCGCGCTGCGATACAAACGTGCATGACGCGTTCGAGCTCATTCGCGGGCATGCCCGTCGTCACCGGTCACAGATCCACGAGGTCGCCCGTCACGTCGTCAGCCATGGGACGCTGCCCACTCCTTCGTCGGAGAATTACGTACATGCCAAAGGTCGTTGACCGGTAGCTGCTCGGAACCGAGGATCGCGGGGCACTCTCGATCGAGCACCGCGGCGAAATGGTGCGTAATGCCAACTCGACTTGGCATTACGCGAAACCGAGTCGGCGATAGTGTGAAGGTGCGCATATCTTGTCGCTGCCTTCCCGAATTCGACGGCGGAAAGCCTTCGACGAACACCCCGATCCGGGTCATCGCGTCCTGCTCGGTCTCCGGCACGCCCAACGCGGCCAGATGCCACCTCAGGATCGTCTCCACCTGTGCGTGGAAGCCGTCGTGCCATACCCGCAGTGACTCCGATGCCGCGACCCTGGCGTGCACCGTCGTGATCAGCCGATCGACCCGCCGCAACTCGC
>NZ_JBWKEC010000012.1:0-207280 GCF_056435645.1 Amycolatopsis sp. NPDC043889 | reverse complement strand
CGACTGCTCGACCGGCGGTTCGGCCGAGCGTTCCGCCACGCCGGCCAGGAACTGCGCGAACAGCGCGTCCAGCACAGCGACCAGTACCTCGTCCTTCTGTGCGTGGAAGCCGTCGTGCCATACCCGCAGTGACTCCGATGCCGCGACCCTGGCGTGCACCGTCGTGATCAGCCGATCGACCCGCCGCAACTCGCTGACTGCCCACAACGACTGCTCGACCGGCGGTTCGGCCGAGCGTTCCGCCACGCCGGCCAGGAACTGCGCGAACAGCGCGTCCAGCACAGCGACCAGTACCTCGTCCTTGAAGTACCAGTAGACGGTGTTGGAGGTCACCCCCGCCTCACGCCCGATCCGCGCCACCGTCGTGGGGTCGTAGCCTTCTTCCACGAACAACCGCGTGGCCGCGGCGACGATTTCACCACGCTTCTCTTCCCGGTCCTGCGGGCGTCGGTTACGCGGCATCCCCCACCTGGCCAGATCGGTCACGCTGGAACCCCACTGTAAAGGGACACAGCGCCACAGGCGATCTCGACCCGGCACGGCCGCACCGGACACCCTGGCAAGGTCGCCCTTCGACGTGCGGCCGCTGCTCCTCATGATCGGTCGGCCCGCAAATCCGGACTGGATCTGCCAGCCGCCCCAGCCTTGCCGCATCCCGACCGCCGACCATGAACACTAGCTGCTTCGGCGGGAACCAGGATCGACCGAGACCGACTCGAAACGGCTCGAACCAATCACCGGAGGGTTCTCCGCCCCTGACGGTCAGTGAGCCGCTGACCTTCGTACCGGTCATCCGGAATCGGCACCACCCGACATCGTCGGCCGGTATGGTCACCCGCGCGAGGTTTGCCGGGTTCGACGGTTGGCGAGGGAACGGGTGGCGGGGGAGGCCGGGCGGCTGCTGACCAGTTTCGGTCACCGGTATGCCGTCGTCGTGCGGGTCGCGACCTTGCCGCCCATAGCGGCGATCGGCCTGCTCAGGAGCTCACCCGCCGCATTCGCGGCCACGGCCGTGGTGGTCGCCGTCGCCGTGGTCTGGACCTGCGCGCGGGGATGGTGGCTGCGGCGGGCCCCGATCGCCGTGGACGTGGCGGTGCTGCTGAGCTTGTGCCTCACCGTCTTCTGGACCGACGCCGAGGCGGACGGCAACACGGGCTGGCTCCGGCTCCTGGTCGTCTTCGCGTGCGTGACCTGGCAATGGCACACCCCGCTGCCGGCCGGTGCCCTCGCGGCGCTGATCGCCGGTGGCGGGATGCTCGTCGTCTTCGCCGCCGCGGGGCTCACCCTGAGCGCGTCGCAGGTGTGGGTGCCGGCGATGGCCGCGATGTCCAGGGTGGCCTGGGTGCTCGTCACCCGCGCGGCCGAACGCGCCGATCGGACGGCGGCCGAGGCCGAACAGGTGCGCCGAGAGGCCGCCGTGGCGGCAGCGGTCCGCGCCGAGGAACGTGAGCTGGCGAACTCGCTGCACGACACCGCGGCCACCACCCTGCTGATGGTCGGCCTCGGGCAGGTGCCCCCGGACGCGGATTGGCTGGCCCCGCAGGCACGCCGCGATCTGGCCCGGTTGCGTTTCCTCGACGACGGGCGGACATCGCCGGAGGCCGACCTCGTCGAGTTGCTCCGCGCGGACCTCGGCACCGGCCACCTGACCGTCGCGCTCGACGTACCGCCGCGGCTGTCGCTGCCGTCCGAGGTGGCGGGTGCGATCGCCGGAGCCGTCCGGGAGGCGCTCAACAACGTGCGCCGCCATGCCGGGACGGACCGGGGACGGGTCCGGCTGCGCGGCGACGCGCAGGCGCTCTCGGTCGAGATTTCCGACGAGGGAAAGGGGTTCGCCGGCGACCGGGTGACGGCGCGACGCGGGTTGCGGGAATCCGTGCACGGCAGGATGAACCGGGTCGGTGGCACGGCGACGATCACCTCCGCCGAAGGGGCCGGCACGGTGGTCCGGCTGAAGTGGTCGGCATGAGCGGCGGCGAAGCGACCCAGGACCAGCTGAGGCGCGGGCTGCGGATCGCCGTGCTGCTCGTCGCGATACTGACCGTTGACGTGCTCGGGTCGAGTAATCTCGTGCGGGGCCTGAAATCCCACGAACTGCCCGCCGTCCAGTTCGCCGCATTGGCCGCGCTGACCGCGGTACTGGCCGTCGAAGTGGTGCTGGTCGTACTGCGGCGGCCGTGGGGCGTGGCGCGGTGGCCCGCCGTCGCCCTCGTGCTGGCCGCGTCCGCGCTTGCGTACCTGACCTTGCCGGACGGCAAGACGGCGACCACGGTGGACTGGATGTTCGGCGCGGCCAACTGGGTCGGCATCGTCGTCCTGCTCGACCGTCCCTTGAGGACGATGCTGGCCTTCCTGGTGGCACACGAGTCGCTCGCCTTGGCGAACCTGCTGCTTTTCCAGGACGTGAGCCGGAGCGTGCTGGCCCGGTTCGTCACCGGTTCGGTGACGGTGATCGGCCTTCCGCTGTGCGTCGCCGTGGTCGCGGCCGTGCTGGGCCGGATCGGCGCGCGGGCGGCCGAGGCCACGCGGGAACTGGAACGGTTGCGCACCGCGGAGGCCGTAGCGGCGGGCGCGCACAGCCGTCGCGAGCAGCGGCTCGCCGAGCTGACCGACACGACCGTACCGTTGCTGACAGGTCTGGCGGACGGTTCGCTCGCGCCCTCGGATCCCCTGGTGCAGCGCGGATGCGCGATCGAAGCGGCCCGGATGCGCCGGCTGTTCGCCGAAACCGACGAGGTGGAGAACCCGCTGCTGCACGAGCTGAGACAGTGCGCGGACATCGCCGACCGCAAAGGCGTCGAGGTCGATCTGGACGTGCGTGGCCACTGGCCCGTGCCACCCGTGGCCGTTCGGCGGGACCTCACCGATGCCGCGCTCACCGCGCTGGCGACGGCCGGATCCTGGGCGCGGGTCACCGTGGTCGGAAGCCCCGGATCGGTGTCGGTCAACGTGGTCGCGGACTGCGCGGAGCCGATCGCGTCCACGCCGAGGACACCGGACGTGCGGATCGAGATCTTCGACGGTGACGGAACAGTCTGGATGGAGGCACAATGGCAGCCGGTGGAGAGCTGATCACCGCGGTGATCGTGGACGACCACGCGGCGATCGCGGCGGGTGTGCGGTACTGGTGTGAGCAGGCGGACCCGCCGATCGGTCTCGTCGACGCCGGAGCCCGCCTCTCCGACGTGTGGACCGGCCCCGGTGCCGCCGCCGACGTGGTGATCTTCGATCTCGAGCTGGTGCCCCGCAAACCGGATTTCGGCGAACTCCGCCGTCTGGTCGAGAGCGGCCGCCGCGTGGTCGTGTACTCCCAGCACGCGGACAACGCCACCGCGATCAAATGCATCGATCTCGGCGCGCTCGCGTATCTGACCAAACGGGAGGGGCCCGAGCACCTCGTGCCCGCGATCAGGGCCGTCGCAGGCGGGCAGACGTACACGGCGCCGTCGCTGTCCGGCGCGCTCGCCGCGGACGACTCCCCGGGCAGGCCACGCCTGTCCCCACGGGAAATCGAGGTACTGCGGGCATGGTTCGCCGCCTCCTCAAAGGAACTCGTCGCCGCGAAACTCCACATCACGGTCAAGACCGTCGACACGCATATCGCCCGGGTGCGCGTGAAGTACTCGAACGTCGGACGTGAGGCCCGTACCAAGAGCCAGCTCGTCACCAGGGCACTCGACGACGGTGTCATCACGCTAGCCGAGCTCAACGAGGCTTCGATGTAAGGCGTTCACCGGACATCCCGGGAGCCGCGACCGGTCTAGCGTCACCGGAGCAGGGGGCGCCGCGGGCATTCGGTGTCGAGGGGACCGGATGCCCGCGGCACCGCTTCGAGGAAGACGTCCGAGGGAGTTCGATGAGCCAGCCCGGTCCGCCAGGGTCGTATCCCGTGCCGCAACCGGGGTGGCAGTACCACCGGCAGCCACCTCGCAAGAAGAAGACCGGGCTGCTGATCGTGCTGCTGGCGCTGGGCACCGTCATGGTGCTCGGGCTGGCTTTCGGCGGGTACTGGATCTTCGTCAGGGAAGGCGGCTCCGACGCGCCACCGCCCGTGGACGCCTCGCAGGACGTGGCGAAGGCGCCGATCGGTTGTGCCGTCTTCGACAAGAGCGAGGTGGCCCGCTACATTCCCGGCCGGACGGATTTCGAGGCGGGATCGGCCAACTCGACCTCGGACTCCCTGGAACAGGGGCAGTGCGCCTGGAACAACACCGACACCTTCATCAAGGACAAGGTCCGGGCGGCGCACGTGATCGTCACCAGCTACGTCTACCACGCCACCCGCACGAAGTCCGGGGTGGACGCCGCGACGGAACACCTGAAACGCCGGGTCCGGAACGGGGTCGCGGTGAACGTGCAGGACGCTGACGAGGCTTTGCTCGTCGAGCAAGGGAAACGCGGCCACTCGGTGGCGGTCACCGCTCGGTATCGCAACATCGTGTACCACGTCGACTACACCAACCAGACCGACGGCGCGCCGGTCAAGGACGGGGTGACCGCACTGGCCACCGCCGCCATCGGCAAGGTGGCGCCGAAGCGCTGAGCGCGGTCACCTCCGGGGCTGTTTCACGGCTGGTGTGGTTCGTTCGACCGACAGTGCGCCGGCGCGTTTTCGCCGTTCTGGCCACCGCCGGCCTGGTCATTTCGGTCCTCGGCGCGGGCTCCGCCTCCGCCGCGACCAAGGGCAAGATCTACATTTCCGACATCTGCGGCAAAGTGGTCTCCACCACGATCCACCGCACCAACGGCTCGATGATCGCGGACACCTCGTCAGCGCCCTCGGGCAGCTACTTCGGCTACCCGGTCGACACCGGCACCTACCAGGTCCGCGTGCCCGCCGGGAACCGGGACGTGACGATCCTCGACCTCGGCGGCAAGGCGCACTCGGTCATCGTCAGGGCCTGCTGACCTTCCAGCAGGTGTTCGCCCGGCGCAGACGTTCGGCCACCTGCGCGCGGACGACGTCATGCGAACCCGGGGGAGCGCCGTGCAGCACTTCCCAGCGGACGTCGTGGGCCGCCGGCCACAGGCTCGCCGCCCACGCGACCTCCTGCTCCTCGGTGGTGAACCGGCGGCCCCGGATGTCCTGATAGGCCGACAAGAACGCCTCGGAGCTTTCGATCGGCGGCAGTCAGGCGGGCCCGGTCTTGGGAAAGACCGCGCTCGCCGCTCCCGCCAGTGCGGCCTCCGGCTGCCACGCCAGGCTGTCCCAGTCGTGCACGGCCCAGATGCGGCCGTCGCGCCAGCGGAGGTTCTGCGCTTCGAAGTCGGCGTGGCCGAGTACGCGGGGCAGGTCGGCGGAGAGCAGCCGTTCGCGGATCCGTTCGGCCGCTTCGACGACGTACGCGGGCACGGCGTCCTGGTCCCGCCGATCGAGGTCCCCGATGGACGGCCACAACCCGGGATCCGTGTGGTCCCACCGTATCCAGCGGGGATTCGGCAGTGGCGGCGGGACGGTCACGTCGGCCAGTCCGGTCATCAGCCGGGCGAACACCGCCGCGTAGCGCGCGGCGACGTCCGGTGAGTCGCCGCGCAGCAGTTCACCGCCGGGCCTGGATTCCTCGGCGTGCACGGCCAGCGTCCCGACGCCCGTCGCGGGCGTGATCGGCCGGGCGCACGGAAATCCCCGGTCGGCCAACCGCAGCCCGAACACCGCCGAGATCGACCGTGCCTCGAACAGCACGGCGACCGGCTTGTCGCCCAGGTGATCCACACACCACCCGGGCAGCCAGTCCGGCAGATCGCCCCCTGTCACGTATCCGTCACCTACCGGAGACGTTCATGGTCGTACTCGGCGAAGGCCTCCGCCGCGTCGCCGTCCAAGATCATCGACAGCGCGTAGGAGATGGTCCAGATCCACTCATCGAGGCGAGCCGCGTCCTCGTCGTCGATCAGGCCGTTCCCGCGGAGCATGCCGTCGGGCGCGACGCCCCAGGCCCGCGCGAAGTGGCAGATCCCGACCACGGCGGAAACGACTTCACGCGGCACCGAGTCGGCCTGCAGCTGTTCGGTGAGAGCGCGCAACGCGGCCATCACCTCATGATAATTCTCCTCGCGCAACCCACTGAAGGGTCGCAAAGACCCGAGAAACCCTGTCCGCCACCGCGGATCGTCCACATCCGGGTGCGCGCCGGAGTGGAACAGGAGGGCTTCGCGGGCATCGGCAGGGCTCACGAGGGGACCGTAGCGCGAGACCGCACACGTCGCTCAGTCCGCCAGCGCCGAGCCGAGGGTGCGGGCGGCGCGGGCGACGGTGTCGGACATCGTGACGGGTGACTGCGGCAGCGTGAGCACGGTCGCGATCGAGCCGACCGTCCGGCCGGTCGGCAGCCTGACGGACGCTTCGACGGCGACGAGTTCGTGTTCCGCTTGCCAGGTGGGGCAGAAGCGGCCGGTGCGCTGGGGCACGGTCGATCCGGGCCGGAGAAGGACGCCGTCCTCCGGCCGGGTGAGGCTGGCGGCGGCGATCAGGATGCGGCCGTCACAGGGTACGGCGAGTACCGAACTGGCTCGGGTGGCCGCGGCCAGGCGCCGGAGCTCGCCGCGCGCGAGTTCCAGCAGCCGCGGATAGGGCTGCCACGATTGGCCGAGCCGGAATGCCTGCGCGCCGACGCGATAGCGGTTTTCGTTGCGCTGGACAACCTCCAGTGCGGTCAATTGCTCGAGTAATCGGTAAGCCGTCGATTTCGGTATCGAACAGGAATTGGCCAGCTGGGTCAATCCTGCTTCACCTTGATGTCGTACCAAGGCATCCAATAGGGTGAAGGCGCCTTCGAGGACGCTTCTGGCTCTTCTCTTGGTCTCCACTGAAATCCCCTCGCGCGGTCCGCTGGACGGAATCCTTGCTGACAAGGCCATGCCGCCGGTGTCAGGCTGGAACTGCCCCGGTCCGTATCTTCGGTCAAAAAGCGCGGGCTGGGAAGAGCACGTCAACCGAACGGAAAGAGGTACCGGCAAAATGCGAAGATCCATTCGGATGGGTACGGCATTGGCGGGTCTGCTCGCGGGCCTGCTCGTAATGCCACCGGCCGCGGGCGCGGACGATATCGGTATCGCCGCCTCGCCGGCGTCTCAGAAGCCCGCCGCGGATTTCGATGGCGACGGGTTCGCCGACAAGGCGGTTTGGCGGCCGGGTAACGGTGTCTGGTACGTGATCCGCAGCAGCAACGGCAGTGTCGTGACCCAGCAGTGGGGTGTCTCGGGCGACGTGCCGGTGGCCGCGGACTACGACGGCGACCATCGGGCCGACTTCGCCGTGTGGCGGCCGAGCAACGGTATTTGGTACATCATCCAGAGCAGCACCGGCGCGGTGGTGACCCAGCAGTGGGGCGTGTCCGGCGACGTTCCGCTGACCGGCGACTTCAATGGTGACGGCCGCTCCGATTTCGCGGTGTGGCGGCCGAGTAATGGCACCTGGTACGTGCTCGGTATCGCCACGGTGCAATGGGGTGTCGCCGGTGATGTTCCGGTCGCCGGCGATTTCAACGCCGACGGGCGCGCGGACTTCACGGTTTGGCGCCCGAGCGACGGCGTCTGGTACGTGCGGGGAATCGCGACCCAGCAATGGGGTGTCGCGGGCGATATTCCGGTGGCCGGCGATTTCAATGCGGACGGGCGCGCCGATTTCGCCGTTTGGCGGCCGGGTAACGGCGTCTGGTACGTGCTCGGTATCGCGACCCAGCAATGGGGTGTGGCGGGCGACGTGCCCATGGCGGGCAATTTCGGCGGCGACCCGCGGGCGGACTTCGTGGTGTGGCGGCCGTCGAACGGGACCTGGTACGGCCATGGCCTGTTCACCACCCAGTGGGGGACATCGGGCGACACCCCGGTCTGAGCCGTGAACGGGAACCTCCGTCTTCCGTTCGCGGAAGGCGGAGGACCGGACGCGGGCGGCTACCCCCCTGACGAGCAGCCACTTTCCGTCGCGCAGCCTGCCCTCGTGAGCAAGTACGCCGGCATCGCCGCGGGCGGAAACGGAGAGCCGTTGGCGTATCCGGTCAAGAACTGAGTTCCGCGTCGCGGAGATCGGGCATGTCTCTCAGCTGCCTGCGCGACGTGATGCCGAGCTTGCGGAAGATGTTGCGGAGGTGGGCGTCCACCGTGCGGGGGCTGAGGAACAGGCGGGTGGCCACTTCCTTCGAGGTCGCGCCTGCCGCGACCTGGCGCGCGATATGCGTCTCCTGCATGGTCAGGTGGTCGTAGGAATGCCCGGAGCGGCTGCGGGCGACCTCCCCGGTCGCGCGCAGCTCGTCGGCCGCCCGCCGGGTGAACGCCTCCAGTCCGATCCGCGACAGCTGTTCGTGCGCGGCGCGAAGGTTTTCGCGCGCCTCGCGGCGGCGGCCCGCGCGGCGCAGCCACTCGCCGTACCGCAGCCGCGCCCGCGCGAGATGCACCGCGAGCGGGTCGTCCGCCAGGTACCGGAGTGCCTCCAGGTGGTCGGGTTCCTCGTCGCTGACCATGGCCCGCGCGCCCGCCGCGATTCCGAGGGCGAAGGCGGTTCCCGCGGGCTCGGTGCGGGCGGTCAAGGAGTCCAGCGCCGATCGGGCGACGGAGTCCTTCCCGCACCGCACCGCGGCTTCCACGAGTTCGGGCAGCGCGATGCCGGTGAGGAAAAGGTCGCCGCTCGCCACGGCCCGGGTCGCCGCGTCCAGCGCGGCCGGGTAGTCGGCGAGCCCGTTGTACAGCACGGCCGTCGCCCAGTGGGCGTTCGCGGTCAGCTGCCCGTTGCCGCGGGTCGTCGCTTCGGCGAACAGGTCGAGCACTTCCCGGCGGCGGCCGCGCATCGCCGCCAAGTGCACGCGTGGGTACAGCTGCGGCGGATCGCCGACGGCGTCCGCGATCGCCTCCTCTTCGGCGATCGCGGCCATCGCCCGCCCGAAGTTCCCGGTGAGCACCGCGTGCGACGCGACCTGGGACAGGCCGAGCCGGATGGTCATCGGCGATCCGGTGTCCCGGCCGGTGCGCACCAGCCAGCCGACGATCGTCGCGTGCAGGCCGATGTCCCACAGTTCGCCCGCGAGCACGGTGGCCAGGGCCGGTGTCCTGGTCCAGCCGGCATCGTCGCCGGTGAGAACCCGGCGAAGCGCCGGCACACCGGAATGGTGTCCTTCGGTGGTCAACCGCACCAGCGCGTCGAGGAGATCCGGCGGTCCTGAGGCGGGAGGCGCCGTGCGGGCCGCGTCGAGAACCCGGTCCAGGACTCCCGCGGCCCGTCCGACCACGAGCCCCATTTCCAGTGCCGCGACGAAGAACTCGCGTGACCGCTCCGGATCGACGGCGGCGAGGCGCTCCGCTGCCCGCAGGATGAGTTCCGGCCCCCGGACGGCCCCCTCCGCGCCTTGGACGAAAGCGATCTGCCCGCGAAGCAGGTCGACCGAGGCGTGCTGGGGAACATCCAAGGTCTCGGTGTCGACGCTGGCCAGCAGATCCGCCGCCGCGTCCGTCGCGCCCGCCTCCAGCGTGGTCCGCGCGGCCGCGAGTGTCCGCTCCGTCTTTTTGACGAGGTCGAGTGAAAGCGCCGCCGCACGTTCGAGGAACGCGGCCGCGGCCGCCACACCTCCGCGCGCCTGCGCACGCGACGCCGACAATTCCAGCTCCGCCGCGACCTGTTCGTCCGGCCCGGTGGTGGCCTGGGCCCGGTGCCAGGCCCGCCGGTCTCCGGCGGTTTCCGGGTCGGTGACTTCGGCCAGCGCCCGATGGGCCGTGTGGCGCTGCCCCGGTTCGGCCGCGCGGTACGCGGCGGAACGCGCCAGCGGATGGCAGAAGCGCGCCCGCGTGTCGAACCGGATCAGCCCGGACGCCTCGGCCTCGGCGCTCGCGGCGGGAACGTCGATGTCCAGCCGCCGCGCGGCCGCCCACAGCAGGCCGGGATCGCCGGTGGGATCGGCGCTCGCGAGGGTCAGCAGCCGCCGCGCGTCCGCGGGCAGTTCCGCCATTCTCGCCCGGAAACTCCGCTCGATCCGGCTCGCGATCGGCGACGGAGCCGGTGGCGCGAAACCACCCGCCTTCGGCAGCTCGATGAGCGCGAGCGGGTTGCCGCGTGCCTCGGCGAGCAGGCGATCGCGCACGCGTTCGTCCAGCGTCACGGTCTTTTCCCCGGCCAGCAAGGCACGCGCCTGCGTATCGCTCAAACCGCCGACCGTCAGCCCCGGCAATTCGTCCAGCCCGCGAACCGGATCCTGGTCACGGGCGGCGAACACCATCGCGATCGGTTCGGCCGCGATCCGCCTCGCCAAGAACGTCAACGCCCTCGCCGACGCCGTGTCCAGCCAGTGCGCGTCGTCGACCACGCACAGCACCGGACGCGTCCCCGCGGCGGTCGCCAGCAGTTCGAGCGCGGCGAGACCGACCCGGAACGGATCCGGCGCCCCGTCGGCAAGGCCGAAAGCGACGAGGAGGGATTCGCGGTAGGGAGCCGACAGCGTGTCGAGATGCGCCAGCACCGGAACACACAGCTGATGCAGTGCCGCGAACGGCAGTTCACCCTCGAATTCCGACCCGGACGCGCGGATGAGCCGGAACTCCTCCGCCGTCGCTCGTGCGACGTGGTCCAGCAGCGCGCTCTTGCCGATCCCCGGCTCACCACGGAGGACGAGCACCCCGCCCTCGCCCCGGCCCGCCGCGTGGAGGAGGGCGAGGAGGCGATCGATCTCGGCTCGTCTGCCGACGAGCGAACGGGGGGACGTCGTGGGCATGGTCTGAACCCTAGCGAGGCGAAGTAGGTGATTGTCGCCGACGCGAACGGACGGGTTCCCGCGCGATCGTGGCGGCATGACAGTACGAGCGACGAAACGGATCTCACGCGGGGTGGCGATGCTCGGCCTGGCGAGCGCCATGTTCCTGGTCATCCTCGACGCCGCCATGGTGAACCTCGCCGGGTCCACGATCCGGCAGGGCCTGGCGCTCAGCGCCGCCGAACTCACGGTGGTCGTGGACAGCTACCTGGTGACGTTCGCGGGCCTGCTGCTGCTCGGTGGCCGTCTCGCCGACGTGCTCGGGGCCAGGAGGGTGTTCCTGGCCGGAATGGCCGTCTATCTCGCGGCGTCGGCCTTCTGCGCGCTCGCCACCAGCGGCGGGCTGCTGATCGCCGGGCGGATCGGGCAGGGAATCGGGGCGGCGGTCCTGATGCCCGCCGCGCTCTCACTCGTCCTCGGCCTCTACTCGTCGCCCGCGGAACGCACGCGCGCGATGGGGATCTGGGGCGCGGTCGCGGGGGCGGGCAGTCTCGTCGGCGTCTTCCTCGGCGGAACGCTGACCGAACTGCTCGGCTGGCAGGCGGTGTTCGTGACCCCGGTGCCGTTCGGCGCCGTCGGGGCGATCGTCGTGTGGCGCGCCGTGCCGCCGGTGCCCGGCAGGCCGGGCCGGTTCGACGCCCTGGGCGCCGTCACGATCACCCTCGGGATCTCCGGGGTCGCGCTGGGCATGGTCTCGGCTTCCGACGCCGGCTGGACCGCGCCCGGCACGGTCGCCGGTCTCGTGGCGGGACTCGTTTCCCTGACGGCGTTCGTGTTCGTCGAGCGGCGTTCCTCGCGCCCACTGGTCCCGCTGGGCGTGTTCCGCCGGAAGCCGGTGGTCACCGCGAACCTGGTGATGGTGCTGATCGGCGGAACCCTGACCAGCCTGTTCTTCTTCCTGCCCCAGTACCAGCAGGACGTACTCGGGATGAGCCCGCTGGCGACCGGCATGGCCCAGCTCCCGCTCGCCGTCATGATCATCGTGGGCAGTGTGCTCGCGCCGATACTGGCGAAACGGATCGGGCTCGCCCGCGCGCTGCCGTCCGCCCTCGCCGTCCTGCTCGCGGGATTCCTTTGGCTGGCAGGGGATCCGACGACCAGCGGCTTCTCCGTCAGCCTGCTGGGCGCGTTCCTGCTGATCGGCACCGGGCTCGGCCTTGGTGCCGTCAACGCCACCGCGATGGCGGTCCGCGACAGCGCGGACGGCGAGTCGGGTCTGCTCAGCGGCCTGGTGAACGCCGCGCAGCAACTGGGCGGCGCGGTCGGGCTGGCCGCGCTCGCCGGAATCGCCATCGGCGCCGCGGGGACGCACGGGGAAATCTCGTTCACGACCGCGTTCCTCGGTGAAGCCGTGCTCGTCGTCATCGCCCTCGCGGTGTCACTCGTCTCCGCAACCAGAACCCGTAACTGAACTTTGTCGAGAAAGGATATTCCACAATGGACACTGTAGTGGTGACCGGCGCGACCGGAACCATCGGAACCGCCCTGATCCCCGCCCTGCGAGCCCGCGGCGTCGCCGTCCGCGCGATGACCCGGGACCCCGGTCGTTCCGTTCCCGGCGCCGAGACCGTCGTCGCCGACCTGCGTGACCCGGAAGCGGTCGCCGCGGCACTGAAAGGCGTCGACGCGGCGTTCCTCAACAGCCCTTCCGCTCCCGACGCCGCCTCGCTCCAGATCCGGTTCGCCGACCTCGCCCGGGAGGCGGGTGTGAACCGGCTCGTGCTGCTCTCGCAGTACGCGGCGCGCGCCGACTCACCGGTGCGGTTCCTGCGCTGGCACGCCGAAGTCGAGGCGCACGTCCGATCACTCGGGATCGAGCACACCGTGCTGCGTCCCAATCTCTATTTGCAGGCGTTGCTCGCCTTCGCCGGCACCATCGCGCAGGGATCCTTCGCCGCACCCATCGGCGACGCCGCCGTCAGCGCCGTGGACACCAGGGACATCGCGGACGCCGCCGCGGCCGTGCTGACCGGTACGGGGCACGCCGGCCGGACCTACACGCTGACCGGACCGCGTGCGGTGACCCACGGCGAGATCGCCCAGGCGCTCTCGGCCGCCATGGGGCGGAACGTCACCTTCCACGACACCTCCGCCGACCAGTTCGCCGCGGCGCTGACCGGGTTGCTCCCGCCGTGGCAGATCGACGGTCTCATCGAGGACTACGCGCACTACGCCAGGGGCGAAGCCGCCGAAGTGCACACGGCCGTCACCGACCTGACCGGAAAACGCGCGCGCGACGTCGCCGACTTCGCCCGCGACCACGCCGCCGATTTCCTGTCTGTGTGAAAGGGAACCCCGATGATCTACCACTGCGTCCGGTTCACGCTCAAGGCAGGCGTCTCCGAGGAGGAAAAGGCCGCGGGGCTCGCGCGGATGGGCGAGCACATCCACACCATTCCCGCTATCAAATCACGTGCCGTCAGCCCTGACTTCGGCGGTGAATTCGATTACGGCGCCGTCACGGTGCTCGAAGACATCGAGGCTTACGAGGAATACGTGAATCATCCGGCGCATCTCGAAATGGACCGGTCCGGACTTCCGCTGATCGACACGTTCGTGTCCCACGACATCACCGACGACCCGGATTCGGAGATCGGCGCGAAGATCGCCGACGTGCACCGGCGCCGGTTCGAGAACGTGCCCGATGTGGCGGGACTGGTCGCCGATCTCAAGGAGTACAGCGGCAGTGCCGCACCTGGCAGGCATGGGCCACCGACTACCCCTTCCGGTGGTTCTCTTCGAAATTAGTCGACTAAGTGCGAGGGTTTTCGGCCGCCTTGCTCTAGGTGATGCAGCTCGGTGGCCGGTTCACCCTTCAGTGTTGTTCGCGCGTTTCGCTTGTTGCTTAAAATTGCGAACGCTTGTTCGATTGTTTTGCGGTATCGTTGAGGGGTGTCCGAGACTTTCCTTCCCGAGTTGCCGCAGGAACTGTGGAAGCCGAAGCGCTGCCACGCTCATCACATTCACCATTGGGAAGATGGTGGCCCGACGGATCTTCGGAATCTGGTGCTGCTGTGCGGTTTCCATCACCGGCTGATCCACCACGGCGACTGGCAAGCCCGCATGACAGCCGACAGGCTACCGGAATTCATCCCACCCCAATACCGAGATCCGCTCCGACAACCCCGACACAACACCCCGCACCACCGCTGAACCCCGAAGAGCCCGCCAGTCACACCGGCGACGGGCCCCTCGGCATGTCCACGTCCCGACGCTCCGTGAAGGCCTCCTTGCCTACCCTCAGGGTAGTGAAGGAGGCCTTCACTACCTGCCACGCTCGATCCTGAAGTCCATAAAGGACTCCCGGCTCACCATCAGGTGCCCACAGGCCCAGGGCCGAGCGGCCGCGCCAACTCCGGAACCGGCGAGAGCAAGACGAGGCAACCAGCAGAAATCGACGCCCCGTTCTACCGGTAAGGCTGCATGGACCCGGATGTCCTACCGGCCTGGGTTTGTGCCAGTTGTTCAGCGGCGACACGAAGCCGATGGCCACCCGGACACAGCCACCGGGCTTCGAACCGGAACCCTCCGGCGAACCGGTCCTGGACAACGAAACCCAGGCTGGGGCTTCGGCCGCCGGACCCCGCGCCTGGACCGGGTCGTCCGCGACGTCCCCGCGCACGCCGAGGTCGACGGGATACCGGCGATCGGCCGGTGCGCCCCATCCCGAGCCGGCCTCGGCGTGCCGGCGGACCAACGTCAGCTAGGAACCGTAGTTCGGTTTGACCGCTTCGGAACGACCGAGCCGGTCACGGAGACCCCGCGCGCGCTCCCTGTCCGCGCGGGCCGATGCCGGGTCGTCCATCTCCTCGGACAACGCCGCCCTTTCGTTGAGCGTGTCGATCTGAGCCTGTGTCAGTCCGATGCGTTCGTAGAGTTCCTCGGCCTCGGACAACCGGCGGCGCGCGTTCGCGTGGTCGCCCTGGCGTCGCATGAAGCGTCCGGTCTCCTGCAGCGCGCGGGCCTGGCCCATGGCCGCGCCGTGACGACGGAACAGGCCGAGTGCCGTCTCGCACTGGGTGAGTGCCCGATCGGCAGCGTCGAGCGCGGCCAGGTTCTGGGCCGAACGCAACAGCACGTACGCGTAGTTGGTGTCGTCCACCGGAGTACGCGAGCCACCGTGTTCCGGCGCGAAGTAGCGGACGCAGGCGTCGAACTCTTCGGCGGCCTCGTCGAACCGGCCCTCCCGGTACCGGTACGAGGCCCGCATCGTCCGTGCCACATGGACCCCGAGCGGATAGCCCGCCTCCTCGAACAGGCGCACCGCCTCGTCGAAGAGTTCGGGCGACGTCTCGCGGGCATGCGCGCTCGTCAGGTACACCCGCGCCCAGCCCTGTTCGCGCCGGTCGCCCGCCTTGACCGCGGCGTCCCAGGCCAGCCGGGCCGTCCGGACGGCTTCTTCCGCCTGATCGCACAGCGAGGCCTGCACCCAGGACAGATAGTTCCGGTGGACCGCTTCCTCCCGGTCGCTGCCGAGCGCGATGGCCGCGTTCACGGCGAGTTCGAACACGTCGTACCAGGTACTCGCGGTCCCGCCGATCTCCGAGTACCAGTGCATGGACTCGGCCAGGTCGAGCACCGGCCGGTGGTCACCGCGTGAGGCGACGCTTTTGACCGCGGCGTGCCAGTTCTTCAGTTCGACCTCGAGCCACCTGCCCGCTCCGGAATGGTCGCCGAACGACGGCGTCGCGACCGGGAGGGGGCTGACTCCGTCGGTCGGGTGGAAGTAGCGGCCCGCCGCCGTCGCGGTGCGCACCAGCCAATCGGCCAGCCGGGTTTCCGCCGCTTCGACGACCTCGGGGGCCTCCTCGCGGGACAGCCGTTCGGCCGCGAAGACCCGCAGGAGGTCGTGGAACTGGTACCGGCCGTTCTCCTGCGACGTCTGCAGCAGGCTCGCGTCGGTCAGTTCCTCCAGGAACACGGCGGCGTCGTCCTCGTCGGCCGCTTCGATGAGCGTCATCGCGGCCCCCACCGAAAAGTCCGCGGCCGGGACGAGAGACAGCCGCCGGAACACCGCGGCGGCGTTCGGGCTGAGCTGGCGGTACGACAGTTCGAAGACGCTGCGCACGTCGAGATCGCCGGCGGTCAGCGTGGTCAGCCGTCTGCCGCGGTCCCGGAGCTGATCCACCAGACGCGACAGCGGCCAGGTCGGGCGGCTCGCCAGCCGGTTGCCCGCGATCCGCAGCGCCAGCGGCAGCCGCCCGCACAGATCGACCAGTTCGAGTGCCTCCCGTGGCTCCCTCGCGACCCTGTCCGCCCCGATGATGGTCGACAGCAGGGCGACCGCGTCGTCCTCGCCGAACACGTCGAGGGCGAGCCTGTTCGCGCCTTCCAGCCCCACCAGCATCTGACGGCTGGTGACCAGGGTGAGACACCGCGGCCCGCCGACCAGCAGCGGCCGGACCTGAGCCTCGTCGGCCGCGTCGTCGAGGACGATCAGGGTGGCCCGGTCGTGCAGGAGGGAGCGGCACAGGCTCATCCGGTCCTCCTGATCGGCCGGGATGCGGACGGCGTCGACGCCCAGCGAGCGCAGGATCAGATGCAGCACGTCCGCCGGGTTCGCCTGCTCGGCGGACATCCCGCGCAGCTTCAGGAAAAGCCTGCCGCCGGGGAACTCCGCGGCGAGGTTGTGCGCCACGCGGACCGCGAGGGTGGTCTTGCCGGTCCCGGGAGGTCCGCTCAGGATCGCGACCCGCCCGGACCTGCGGCGACCGCCGCCCAGATCCGCGGAAAGGGCGCACAACGCGTCGAGATCGCCTTCGCGGCCGGTGAGGTCGTCGACGTCCGCCGGCAGGATGCCGATCAGGTGCGCGCCGGTGATCCCGGCGGGTGCGGGCGCGGGGGCGCGGCCCTGCCGCGCGACCTTCTGCAGGCCCGTCAGCTCTTCGTCGGTCAAGGACAGTGGCGCGGCGAGCGCTTCGATCGTCCGGCGTTGCGGGCTTTTGGCGATCCCGCGCTCCATGTCGCTGATGGCGCGGACACTCACCCCGGACCCCTCGGCGAGTTCCTCCTGCGTGAGGCCGGCTCGGACGCGATAACCCTTCAGCAGCACCTTGAACGTCGTGGCTGCCTTTCCCAGGGCGGCGTTCGTCATGGCCGGATTATCCCGTCCCGGCCGGCGGGCTCAACTTGACGTTGGTCTCAAAAGCACGCGCGGATCCCGTCCTCGACTGTCCACTGTGGTCAGTCAGGCCGGCCTCGACCGCCGCCATAACGGCTGGTGATCGCCTCGGCCCGGTCCCGCAAGGAGGCGCGTAACCAAGGCGGCTCAAGGGCCTCCGCGTCCGTGGCGAGTTGCCACAACGCCCATTCGGCGTGACGCGCGTCCTGGAAGGTCACCTCCATGCGCAGACGGCCGTCCTCGGCGGCTTCTTCCGTGAGTACGGCCAGCGCGGTGCCCACCAGTTCGTCCCGCCGCACCGGATCCACCAGCACCGACACGGCGACCTGGTCCCCGCCGCTCCGGAACCGTGTGCCGCGTTCCTGCCAGGTCCGGTCCAGGTCCACCCGGTCCGGGCGTTGCGCGGGTTCGGGGAGCTCCTCGGCGGCCCGCACCCGGGACAGCCGGTAGGTGCGGTCCTCACCGGACCTCGTGGCCAGCAGATATCCCCGATCCCGGACGGTGACCAGACCGATCGGATCCACCGTGCGCCACCGCGGTGCCCGGCCCTCGGCCGCGTAGTGGATACGCAGTTTGTGTCCCGCGAACACCGCGCGCCGGACCTCGGAGACGACGGCGTCCGGCACCTCCTCGGCGGGCACCCGGCGCGAGAGCAGATCGGTCTCCGGGTCGATGAGCAGGCGCCGGGCCGCGCCCGCCGCGGTGTCCCGCTGGCCTTCCGGCAGCGCGTCGACCACCTTGAGCATGGCCGACGCGAGTGCCGAGCCGAGGCCGAACGCCTGAGCGCCGCGCCGTGATCCGGCGATCAGCAGCGCGAGCGCCTCGTCGTGGTTCAGCCCGGTGAGTTCGGTCCGGAAACCGGGCAGCAATCCGAAACCGCCGTGCCTGCCGCGTTCGGCGTACACCGGGACACCTGCCGCCGACAGCGCCTCGATGTCACGGAGCACGGTGCGGGTGGAGACCTCCAGTTCGCGCGCGAGCGTGGTCGCGGACAGGCGGCCGCGGTGTCGCAACAGCAACACCAGTGAGACCAGCCGGTCGGCGCGCATGGCCGGAACTCTAGCGGAATACACGACACAGGATGTCGTGATTGGCTGCGAGGCTCACCCTCATGACAAGCAGGACTGTGGCCACCGAGCCGAACGATCTGGGCAAGTTGTTCATCGAGCGAGGCAACGCGGGCGATGTCGACGGACTGGTGGCGTTGTACGAACCGGGCGCCGTACTGGCGTTCCCGCCGGGCAACATCGCGACGGGGCACGCGGAGATCCGCAAGGTGTACGAGGAGTTCGTCGCGGCCGCGCCGGAACTCCTGCCGGGCAGGCAGCATCCGGCGCTGGTGGGCGGCGACCTGGCGCTCACGGCGTCCACGCTGACCACCGGTGAGGCGACCATCGAGGTCGCCCGCCGTCAGCCGGACGGGTCCTGGCTCTGGGTGCTGGACCAGCCGGTGTTCGTGCCGTGACGGGACGGCTCGCCGGTGACGGACCCGGGTCCGTCACCGGCGAGCCGTGCGCGGCGTCAGAGTGTGCAGTTCCTGGCCGAACCCGTGTTCACCTTGGCTCCGGTGAACTCCTCGATGATCGCGATGTTCTCCGGGGCATAGTTCTTGGCGACGATCTTGGCCACGTCCGCGCTGCCGAGTTTGGCGGCGTGGGGCGCGGATTGATCCAGCCAGTAGGCGGTACGGAGGAATTCGATGAGTACCAATTCGCGCAATTCGGGCTGGGCCTTGATCTTGGCCCAGTAATCGGGATGTTCGGTCTTGGCGACGCGAAGGTAGAGCTGAAGGTAGCGCAGGTTCGTCGCCGCGATGTCCCGCGAATTGCTCGCGCCCACGCCCTGGATGTACTCCGCGACGACCGTCGCCGCGGGCAATCCCATGAGCCCGGCGTTGAGTTCCGCGATGACTCCTTGGATCCGATACGAGCCCTGCTGCTGATCCCGCAGGTAGATGTCGTCCATCGAACGCGTGAGATCATCCGTGATCAGCGGCAGGATTTCGCGACGGGGGAATCCGCCGTGGATCGGGACCTTCATCGCCTTGCGGGAAGCGTCGATCCACGCCGAGACGTACACGTCCCACGATGTTCTCGAAGGATCCAGGTCCCACATGTGGGTCTCTTCGTGGATCGCCACCATCAGGGACTCCGCGAGCGCGTTAAAGCTGGTCTTGTTGACGAACTGGCTGAAGTACTTGTCCTTGGCCTGGGCGATCGCGAGGCCTTCGCCGCTCGGCCAGCGCCGCTTGTACACGGCTTGGATCGTCTGCAGCCACTTCGTGGACTGGAAACCGGCCTTTATGTCACTTACATCGGCTTTCGGTTGTACGGGTTCTTCATAACAGAAGGGGGCTCGGGCGGTCGCCGTCTCTTGAGCGGAGACGGGGAATGGGGTGAGGGACAGGGCGAGGCACGCGGTCAGCACGGTAATGCCATATCGGCGCATAAGGACCTCGGTTCACGGTAGGGTTTTCCGTGGGTCGGACGGAAGTGTCCCCCACCGATCACCGTCATTCAATGATCAGGCCCGGACTGCGGCTGTACAGGCTAGGAATTATGGCGGCGAACGGGCGAATCCGCGGCCAGCCGGGATCGGCGCATGCTGTAACCGAAGTAGATGAGCAGGCCGAGCGCCATCCAGCCGGCGAAGACGATCCAGGTCTCGCCGTCGAGGCTGAGCATCATGTAGCCGCAGCACAGCACCCCGAGGACCGGCGTCACGGGGGAGAACGGCACGCGGAACGAACGCGGGGCCTCCGGTTGCCGCTTTCGCAGCAGCAGGACGGCGACGTTCACCAGCCCGAAGGCGAACAGGGTGCCGATACTGGTGGCGTCGGCCAGTTTCCCGAGTGGGATGAACGCGGCCAGCGCCGCGACGAAGCCGGAGACCACCAGGGTGTTGATCCGGGGCGTGCCAGTCTTGGGATCCACTTTGGACAGGGAGGCGGGCACCAGTCCGTCGCGGGACATCGAGAAGAGGATGCGCGTCTGTCCGTAGAGGACGGTCAGCACGACACTGGAGATCGCCACGATCGCGCCGACGGCGAGCAGCCCGGCCCACAGCGGATTGTCGGACACGGCGCCGAGCACGTGCGAGAGTGCGGCCTCCTGGCCGTCGAAGTCCTGCCACGGCAACGCGCCGACCGCGGCCACGGCGACAAGGCAGTACAGCACGGTGACGATGGCGAGCGAGAGCAGGATCGCCCTCGGCAGGTCCCGCTGCGGGTTCTTCGCCTCCTCGCCCGCGGTCGACGCCGCGTCGAAGCCGATGTAGGAGAAGAAGAGCTTCGCGGCACCGGCGCTCAGTCCGGCCAGGCCGAGCGGCAGGAACGGGGTGAAGTTCGCCGCCCGCACCGCCGAGAACGCGATCGCACAGAACAGCACCAGCGTGCCGACCTTGATCACGACCATGATCGCGTTGGCCCGCGCGCTCTCCTTCGCGCCGGACAGCAACAGGAACATGGCGAGCAGCACGACGAGGATGGCCGGGACGTTGACGATCCCGCCCGAGCCCGGGGGCTGGCTGAACGCGTCGGGGATGGCGAAACCGAACGTCAGCCGCAGCAGTTCGTTGAGGTACTGCCCCCAGCCGACGGCCACCGACGCCACCGAGACGCCGTACTCGAGCACCAGGCACCAGCCGCAGACCCAGGCGACCAGCTCGCCGAGCGTGGCGTACGCGTAGGAGTAGGACGAACCGGACACCGGGATCATTCCGGCGAGCTCGGCGTAGGAAAGCGCCGAGAACAGCGCGGTGATGCCGGCGAGCACGAACGACAGCACGACCGCGGGGCCCGCCACGGGGACCGCTTCGCCGAGCACGACGAAGATCCCGCTGCCCAGCGTCGCGCCGATGCTGAGCATGGTCAGCTGCCCAAGGCCGAGGGATCGCTTCAGCGTGCCGTGATCACTGTCGGCGATCAGATCGGCGACCGGTTTCCGCCGCACCGCCGCGGCTCGCAGAGTCATGCCGAGGACCGTATCTGCCGTGCCGGACACGCAGAACAGGAGATCGTTGCCGGGTTACCTGGATTACAGGCGATTCGTTGAATGGTACCGGCGACGCTCAAGCACCCGAAAGTTGCCGATCGTGCACCCTGCGCCAGATCAGCAGGGAGAGCACCGCGCCGCACAGGCAGAGGAACATGTCCCACTGCGTGTCCCAGACATCTCCCTGGGTGCCGAGGAAATCGTCCGCGCCCGCACCGGCGACCATCGCGCTGAACCATTCCACGAACTCGAAACCGGCGGCGATCGTCACGCAGACGCTGACGGTCAGGAACGCGACCCAGGCGCCGGGCCGCAGCGGGGTCCGGCGCAGCAGCACCTCGCGCACGGCGATCGCCGGGACGAAACCCTGGACGACGTGGGCGAACCGGTCGTAGTTGTTCCGCTGAGTGTCCATCAGCCCCTGCACCCATTCCCCGGCCGGGGTCTCCGCGTAGGTGTACTGCCCGCCGTAACACAGCACGATCGCGTGCAGCACCAGTAGCCAGCACAGCAAGCGGGTCAAGGGAAAGCGCTTGCGCAGGGCCACCACCAGCGGCAGCCCGATCAGCACCCAGACGACTTCCAGCAGCCAGGTGCCGGGGGACCTGGCCAGGACACCGGTCACCACGAGCACGACGACCACGGAGCCGGCCAGCAGGATGCCTTCCGTCCGGCCGACTCCGCGCACCATGCGTGGGACCCTACTGTGACGGGCCCCGGCTCGCTCAGTTCAGCTTGCGCATGTCGGCGGGCAGGCCGCCGCCGGCATAGACGTCCTCGGCGAGCTTCGCGAGCGCGGTGAGCGCGACGTTCTGGCTGAACGGCCCGTAGGACACCCGGGAGACGCCGAGCTTCTGCGCGGTGGCCAGCGGGATCGAGCCCGGGACGCCGATCAGGTTCACCTTGCGCTCGCCCAGCGCCTCGACCAGCCTGCCGACCTGGGTCTCGTCGAGCTTGCCGGGCACGAAGACGTTCGACGCGCCGGCGTCCAGGTACGCGCGGCCCCGGGTGATCGCGTCGGCCAGCACCTCCTCGGGGTCACGGTCGCCCGCCCGGAGGAAGGCGTCGGTGCGGGCGTTGAGCACGAAGTCGATCCCGGCGGACTGGGCGGCGGCGACCGCGGCCTCGACGGCCTTGACCGACTCGTCCAGCGGTTTCATCTGGTCTTCGAGGTTGCAGCCGGCCGCGCCCGCCTCGATCGCGCGGGCGACCGTGCCGCCCGGGTCGCCGTAACCCGCTTCCAGGTCCGCTGTGACCGGCAGGTCGCCCGCCACCCGGACGATCAGGGCGACCTCGGCGATCATCTCGTCGCGGGGGATCACCTCGCCGTCGGGGTAGCCGCGGGCGGCGGCGATACCGTGGCTCGGGGTGGCGAGAGCTTGTGTACCAGGGGTTTCGGCGACGACCTTCGCGGTGATCGCGTCCCACACGTTGACGACGAGCAGCAGTTCGGGGGCGGCGTGCAATTCCTGCAGCCGGGTGGCCTTCTCGGCGATGGAAACCATGCCTTCAATGTAGAGGTTTCGCCCGGCGGCGCCGATTCCTGTTACACGCCGGGCCGGAGCGGCGACTGGTAGGGATAGCACTTCGAGGGAGGTCCCGTGGAGCTGACGATCAACGCCGCCGGCGACGAACAAGCGCTGACCGAGTTCTACAGCTGGCTCCGCGACGACGTCGGCGTGACGCGGTCCGCGACGAACAGCCTCGCGGGCTCGCGGAGCACAGGGGAGATGGGGGTCTTCGAGGTCATCTGCCTGTCCATCGGCTCGCTGACCGGGCTGGCGAATCTGGGCATCGCCTGGAGCGACTTCCTCCGCTTCCGCAAGGAAACGCCCCCGTTCACCATCACGGTCGAGAGGGAGCTGACCGCCGAACAGCGCGCCATGCTCCGGAACCTGGACCTGCCGCTTTCGTGGTGAGGGGAGTCGGACCGCGCGACACCAAGGGCTCCGGTGAGTGCGCCCGCAGGTGGTCGTGAGTGGCGTTTCGGGTTCTAACCCGAAACGCCACTCACGACCACCTGGACCGAACGGCCACCGACGGCCGCACCTTCGCCTTACGACCCCGCGCCGCTTCCCAGCCACCGCAACGTTTCCAGTGCGACGGCCACGTCAACCGCGTTCTCCGCCAGCGGCCGGGGGAGCAGTTCGTCGGCCCGTGCCAGCCGCCGGACGACGGTGTTCCGGTGGGTGTAGAGCCGTTCCGCGGTCCGTGTCGTGTTGCCCAGTTCGTGCACGTAGGCCCGCACCGTCTCCCGGGTCTCGGCGTCGGCGTGCCGGAGTTCGCCGAGGGTGTCGGCGATGAATTCGCCCGCCTGCGCCGGATCGCCGGTGAGCAGGGCGAGCAGCTGGATGTCCTGGTACCGCGCGATCTGCTGTGGCGAGGTGAGCCGGGCGAGCATCCGCTGGGTGGCGGCGGCGTCCAGATGGCTGCGGCGGAATCCGTCGATCCCGCTGCCGGGCCGTCCCAGCGCGACCCGGACGTCGGGGTGCGGCGCGAGGTCTTCGGCGAGCCGGTCCGCGCGCGGCGGGGTCCGGCCGGGCAGCCAGACCCACAGGGCGGCGGCGCTGGCGACGACGGTCAGCCGGTGTGAAGCGCCGCTCGCCCGCATGAGCGTTTCCGCGGCGGTTTCGAGCTGCTGGGACGACGGTGTCGCCGAGCCGCTCCAGACGATCGCGGCCGTATGCGGTCCGGCGAGCGGGTAGCCGAGCTGGGCCTCGGCCCGCGAGCGGCTGATGGGCGCGCCTTCCAGCAGCAGGGTGACCGTGGCCCGCCGCTCGGCGTGGGCGCCGCGGGTCAGTTCCGAGCGTTCGGCGGCCATCCGTTCGGACACGGCGGCGACGGTGTCCTCGATGAACGTGGTGATCGACAACGACGAGACGTCCAGCAGTTCGCGGAGCAGGACCGGGTCCGACGTGAGGTCGAAACAGATCTCGATCCACCGGCGCCAGGCCACCCCCTGCGCCCGCCGGTAGGCGTCGAGGCCGCCGGAGTCGAAGCCGCGCCGCACCATGTCGCGAGCGCCGTCGAGCACTTCCCGGTTCAGGTTGGCGGCGACGCGTTCACCGGGGCGCTGCACGTTGGCGGCCGCCCAGTGCAGCAGATTCGCCAGATTGGCGCGTTTGGTCCCCTCGGTGAGCACGGGGTCCTCGGCGACCGCGCGCATACTGCCCCCGCCGAGCGAGGCCTCGTGCAGCTCCTCGATCCATTCGGCACGCGGATGCAGCACGATCTCCGCGCCCCGCCGGAAGAGGTCACGCGCCTCGGGCGACAGGGTCGGCCATGGCGATGCGGCACTTTGCACCATAGGTCCATCATGATGGTGCAGATAGTGCTAGCGCAATTCCCCACCTGCCCCGCATCGTGGAGGCAACCGAGACGAGGCTGGAGTACCGCATGACGACGAGCACACCCGTCGAGCACCTCGACGTGGTCATCATCGGTGCCGGGATTTCCGGGATCGGGGCCGCGCGCTACCTGAAGACCGAGAACCCTGGCAAGACGTTCGCCATCCTGGAGGCGCGCGGCGCGTCCGGCGGTACCTGGGATCTGTTCCGCTACCCGGGCATCCGGTCGGACTCCGATCTCCACACCTTCGGCTACGAGTTCAAGCCGTGGCGGGACAAGCAGTCCATCGCCGACGCGCCCCGGATCCTGTCGTACCTGCGCGAGACGGTCGCCGAGAACGGCCTCGAACCCGCCATCCGCTACCACCACAAGCTGCTCTCGGCCGCCTGGTCGAGCGACGAGGCCCGCTGGCTGCTCGAGATCGAGCGGACCGACACCGGCGAGCGCACCAGCCTCAGCGCGGGCTGGCTGTTCAACGCGGGCGGTTACTACCGCTACGACGAGGGCTTCACCCCGCGTTTCGAGGGCCGGGACCGGTTCGCCGGCACGATCGTGCACCCGCAGCACTGGCCCGAGGATCTCGACTACGCGGGCAAGCGCGTCGTCGTGATCGGCAGCGGCGCCACCGCGGTCACCCTGATCCCGGCGATGGCGGGCACCGCGGCGCACGTGACGATGCTGCAGCGCACCCCGACCTACGTCATGCCGGTGCCGCGCGAGGACAAGATCGCCAACGGCCTGCGCAAGATCCTCGGCGAGGAGCGGGCCTACGCGCTCACTCGCCGCAAGAACATCCGCAAGGGACTGGCGGTCTGGCAGTTCTGCCAGAAGTTCCCGAAGACCGCCCGCGGGCTCATCCGTTACGTCAACAAGAAGCAGCTTCCCAAGGGCTATCCGGTCGATGAGCACTTCAACCCGCCGTACGACCCGTGGGACCAGCGGCTGTGCGCCGTGCCCGGCGGTGACCTGTTCGCCGCCATCCGCAAGGGGCAGGCCGACGTCGTCACCGACAAGATCGCGACCTTCACCGAAAAGGGGATTCTGCTCGAATCCGAGCGCGAGCTGGAGGCGGACATCATCGTCACCGCCACCGGCCTGAACCTCCAGGTGTTCGGCGGGGCCACGCTCAGCGTCGACGGCAAACCGGTGATCCTGCCGGAAACCGTCGCGTACAAGGGAATGATGCTTTCGGACGTGCCGAACGCCGCGTTCGCGATCGGCTACACGAACTCGTCGTGGACGCTCAAGATCGGCCTGCTGTGCGAGCATTTCTGCCGTCTGCTGGCGCATATGGACGCCCACGGCCATGACGTCTGCCGTCCCGTCGTCGCCGACCCGGACATGCCGACGAAGCCGTTCCTGGACTTCGCCGCCGGATACGTCCAGCGCGCTCTCGACCAGCTCCCGCGTCAGGGTGACCGCATGCCGTGGCTGACGTCGATGAGCTACCACTCCGACATCAAGCTGCTGCGCGCGGACGACATCACCGACCCGGAGCTGCACTTTTCGCACGCCGAGGTCCGGGAAGCGGTGAGTTCATGAGCGACAGCTTCGCCGAGCTGCCCGGCGGCCCGCGGATCTGCTACCGCGAGGACGGCCCGGCCGACGGTGTACCGCTGGTGCTGATCGCCGGTCTCGGTCTCGACCTCACGTCGTGGCCGCGGACGATGATCGAGGGGTTCATCGGTCGTGGTTTCCGCGTCATCCGGTTCGACAACCGCGACGCGGGCTGCTCGGATCGCATCAAGGCGCCGAATCCTGGCAAGCTCCGGCAACTGCTGGCTCGGCCGCTCCCTGACGCCTACGACCTGGGCTACATGGCGGCGGACACCGTCGGCCTGCTGGACCACCTGGACGTCGAGAAGGCGCATCTGGTCGGTATGTCGATGGGCGGCATGATCGCCCAGACGGTCGCTGCCCGGAACCCCGGCCGCGTCCTGTCGCTGACGTCGATCTTCTCCACCACTGGACATCGTCGCGTCGGGCAGCCTGCGAAGTCGACGTTGCTGCGCATGGCGAGGCGGCCCGCCCAGACGGTCGAGGAATCCGTGGTCGGGCACCTGTCGTTGATGGGTCACCTCGGCTCGGCCACGTTCCCGCTGGACAAGGACGTCGAAACGGCCTGGGCCGAGGGCCTGTGGGAACGGGCAGGGGGACGGCGCGCCCGCAGCGGTATCGCCCGGCAGATCGGCGCGATCCAGGCCAGCGGCGACCGCACCGCCGAACTCGCCCGCATCACCTGTCCGACGGTCGTGGTCCACGGCGACACCGATCGCATGGTCCACCACAGCGGGGGGCGGGCGACGGCCAAGGCCATCAGGGGTGCCCGCTACGTCGAAATCCCCGGCATGGGGCACCACATCGCCCCGGACCTGATCGAGCGGCTCGTCGAGCTGACCGCCGAAGTGGCCCTCGACCCGGCGGGAGAAACCCGATGAGCAGTGTTCGCGGCAAGGTCGCCGTCGTCACCGGTGCCGGTTCCGGCATCGGCCGTCAGCTGGCCCTCGAACTCGCGCGGCGCGGTGCCCGGCTCGCGGTGTCCGATGTGGACGAAGGCGGGCTGGCCGACACCGTCGCCGAGGTCAAGGCCTTGGGCGCGGAAGTGCAGGGCGCCACGCTGGACGTCAGCGACCGGACGGCCGTGCTGGAGTACGCGACCGCCGTCGCTGGGCAGTTCGGTGTGGTGCATCAGATCTACAACAACGCGGGGATCGCCGGCGGCGGGCAGACCGTGCTCGACGCCGACTGGGAGCTGTACGACCGCACGCTCGCGGTCAACCTCTTCGGCGTCATCAACGGCACCAAGGCTTTCCTGCCGCATCTGATCGACTCCGGCGACGGCCAGGTCGTCAACGTCTCCAGTCTCAACGGGTTCATGGCCCAGCCGACGCTCAGTGCCTACTGCGCCAGCAAGTTCGGCGTTCGCGGCTTCACCGAAGCGCTGCGCACCGAGATGATCGCGGCCGGGCATCCGGTGCGGGTGACCGTCGTCCACCCGGGCGGGGTCAAGACCGGCATCGCCTCGGCGGCGTTGAAGGAAGCCGAGGCCCGCGGCATCGAGCCCACCGCCGAACAGCGGGAACGCGTCCGGGTGTACAACGAAAAGCTGCTGAAGATGCCGGCCGGCCAAGCTGCCCGCATCATCGTCGACGGGGTCGAGGCAGGAAAGCCTCGGGTGCTCGTCGGGAACGACGCGAAACTGGTCGACCGGCTCGTCCGGCTGCTCCCGCGCCGGTACCCGAAACTGATCGTCGACTTCGAGCGGCGGCGTCTCGCTCGCTAGGCGTCGACGCTCCGGTGCCCGAACAAGCCGAGCAGCCAGGTGTAGCGGACGGCTTCGCGCGCCTGGCCGTAGGCGTCTTCGGTGCCGATCCAGATGGCCTGCGTGATCAGTTCGATGGTGGCGGCGACGACCGTGCGCGCGGTGAACGGCGGCGGTGACGGCACCGCGGGATCGGTGGCGCGCAGCCATCTCGCCGTCCGGTCGAAGACGGCTTCCCCAGCGCGCAAGGTGTTCTCCCGTACTTCGAGCCCCGCGTCGCCGAGCGCGTAGATCTCCAGCAGGACGGCGCGGACGGCGATGGGACGCCGGTGCACGTAGTCGACGAGGAAGCCGCAGCAGGCGGAGACGGCGTCCAGCGGGGTCGCTGCTTCGGCGCCCGCGGCGACGCCCTGGGTGATGAACTCGGTGGTGATCTCGCGATAGGCGGCGAGGAACGCGTCCTGCTTGCCGGTGAACTGTTCGTAGAACGAGGTCCGGGACACGCCCGCCGTGGCGGTGATGTGGCCGACGGTGGTGGCGACGTAGCCGCGCTTGCCGGTGTTCTCCAGTACCGCGTCGATCAGTCGAGCGCGCTGGGTCTCGGCGACCTCGTCACGGCTGAGGTTGTGGGGCCCCTTCGGCAGCTTGCGGTGCTCGGTCACGTGCGGCACCGTACCGGCTCGGAAGTCCGTGAAGGCCTCCTTCCCTACTCTCAGGGTAGGGAAGGAGGCCTTCACGGACACGCGGGATCAGCTGACCGGCACCTCCGGGGCAAGGGAGTTGCCGGGCGCGATCTTCCCGCAGCTGGACGGCGCGGTCTTGCCCGCGAACCGGTCGTTGAGCCAGCCGATGGCCTGCGGCGCCCAGGCGACGGCCGCCCCGACGTGGCTCAGCGTGTTGTACTGGTCGTACTTGATCGACTTGTTGCCGGTGTCGCAGTACTGCCGCGCGAGCGAGCGCACGTCACCGGCGACCATCACCCCGTCGCCGGTCCCGATCCCCGGCGGGTTGCCGAAAGTGCCTTCCACGACACCGTTGTTGCCCTGCGCGATGTAGCCGGGCACGGTGGGCGTCGGCGCGGAACCGAGGTTGATCTTGTTCACGGCCTCGACGTACGGCAGCACCTTGTTCGGGTTGACGTACTCGGGCTTGACGAATTTCTCCCACGTCAGCCCTGGATACCGGCCGAGCGCGTCGACGATCGACGCCTTCTCCATGTCCTTGAGCACCTGAAGGCCGTAAGAATTCGCGTACGGTTTGAGATCGATGCCGAAGGAACGCGAGACGCCGATCAGCGCCATCGGAATGACCCCGGTCCACGCGACGCTGCCGTTGACGTACTTGAGATTGTGCGACGGTTTGACGAGCACTCCGCCTTCGGTGAAACCGACGAGGTTCTTGTTGACCTCGGGCGCGTAATCCGGCGCGAGCGCGGCGGCCCAGCCGGTCGCGATGGCGCCGCCCGAATACCCGATGAGACCGAACCGGGTCTTGTCGTTCATTCCCGTTTCCGGTGCCTTCGTCGCGGCACGGATGGAATCCAGGGTGTTCGTGCCGTATTCCGGCCCGGCCGCGAAGTTCGCCTTCTGGCCTTCGGTGTCGGGAATGACGACGTTGTAGCCCAGCAGCAACGCGGGCGCGATGAACAGTGCCTCCGCGTTGGCGATCAGGCCGCCGAGCGAGACGTCACCGGCGATCGCCCTCGACGGGCCGTGTTCGGGGTTGAGCGAGTCGTAGAACGATTGGTACGAAACGGCTTTGGTGGTGTCGCCGGTGAGGCTGCGCACCACCGAAGTGACGTTGGCGGACGGCTTCCCCTGCGCGTCGGTGCTCCGGTAGAGCAACTGGGTCACCTTGAGCGGCGTGGAAATACCGACGACGTGGTAATTCAGCGTCCGGGTCTTCAACACGGTCCCGGGGCTGTACGACGACAGCGGATCGCTGCCGTCGTAGCTGTAGAACGGATCGGTGGCGGGGACGGCGGAGGCGGCGGGCGCGGCGGCGAAACCGACGATGACGGCGATCGCGACGGCCAGCAGACGAGCGGGCTTTCGGGTCATGACTCCCCTTTGAATCATGAAGTGGATCACGTTCGGATGCCCGGAACCTACCAGTCGGTAACTGATGATGTACAGACTCGTACATGATTAATTGCGCGACGTTGACCTTTCTTCCGCTCCCGTTCGGACGGAGCACGGCTCGGGCAGGGTCCGGGTTGTGATCCAGCACAAAAGCGGCAGTGCGATCAACGGGACCAAGGCCGTTCGCAAGGAGGTGTGGTCGGCGACCGTCCCGATGACGGGGCTCGCCAGACCGCCGATGCTGACCGTCAGGCCGAGGGTGACGCCACTGGCGGTGCCGACGCGCGTGGGGAGGTAGTCCTGGGCGAGCGTGATCTGCAGGGAGAACGGGATGTACAGGCCTACCGCGGCCAGCAGGACGAAGGGGAAGAACGCCGGGCCCGGTACGAACACGACACCCGCGACCGCGCCGACGGTGGCCGGATACGACCGGCTCACCACGGTGACGCGGTCCCGGCGCCCGGCCAGCCTGCTGCCGAGCACCGTGCCCGCGGCGCCGCCGAGGTAGAGCAGGAACAGGGCGGCGCTGCCCGTCCCCGTGCCGCCTCCGGCTCGTTGCTGCGCGTAGAGCGAGACGAACGTGCTCAGTCCGACGAACACGATCGAGCGGAAGACGACGGCCACCGACAGCTTCGTGAACGACCTCCAGTCGTCGACCCCTGTCACCTCCGTCGACGAGCCGCCGGTGCGGGCAGTCCTGGCGAGGGCGAGCAGCACGGGCAGGCACAGCACGGAACCGGCCAGCGCCGGTACGACGAGCAGTGGTGACATCCGCAGGCCGCCGAGTGTCATGACCGCGGCGACGAGTACGGGGGCGGCGGCGAAGCCGATGTTCCCGCCGAGGGAGAACCAGCCCATGGCCGTATGCCCGCCACCGCCGGCGATCCTCGCGACCCGCGCGGCCTCGGGGTGATAGGCGGCCACCCCGATTCCCGATACGGCTACAAAAGTCAGCGTCAACGCGTAGGAGTCGACCAGCCCGCCGAGAGCGATGCCGAGCCCGCCGAGGAGCGTGGCGGCCGGCAGCAACCACGGCATCGCCCACCGATCGGTCAGCGCGCCGAACAACGGCTGCGCCACCGACGACAGCAACGAAGCGGCGAGCACGATGCCGGACACCGCCGCGTAGCCGTAGGCGCGCTCAGCGGCGAAGAACGGCACCAGTGCGGCGACCGAACCCTGGTACACGTCCACGCACGCGTGTCCGGCCGACAGCAGGACGATCGCTTTGTTCTTCGGCACGTCGCCATGCTCGTCGCGGGCGGCCTTGTCGCGCTTCCGATAAATTGACAATCGATGACGGAAATCCGCCACATGCCCGCGGCGCCGACCCAGGTCCGGTCCCTGGCCTCCGGCACGACGATCGACGCGCACCGCCACGACGATCACCAGGTCGCCTACGCCGCTCGCGGCGTACTGGCCATCACCACCGACAGGGGCTCCTGGGTCGCGCCCGCCACGAGGGCCATCTGGGTGCCCGCCGGGACCGTGCACGCCCATCAGGCGCACGGCGACCTCGAACTCCGCCTCGTCGGCCTGCCCGCCACCGTGAACCCGTTGCGGCTGACCGAACCGAGCGTGCTGGCCGTCGGACCGCTCCTGCGCGAACTCATCCGCGCCTACACCGATCCGCCGCACGACGACACCCCGGAACGACGGCGGCTGCGCGCGGTACTGCTCGATCGGCTTCGCGTCTCGCCGCAGCAACCTCTGCACCTGCCGACGCCCGCCGACCCGCGGCTGCGCGCACTGTGCGAGATCCTCAGCGCCGATCCGGCCGACAACCGGACGCTGGCCGCTCTCGGCGCGCGGGTGGGGGCGAGTGATCGCACCCTGGCACGGCTCTTCAAAGCCGACCTCGGCATGACCTTTCCGCAATGGCGCACGCAGCTGCGGCTCTGCCGCGCTTTGGTCCTTCTGGCCGAGGACACCCCGGTGACCGCGGTGGCGCATGCTTGCGGCTGGTCGTCCACCAGCGCGTTCATCGACGTCTTCCGCCGCGCCTTCGGGCATACGCCGGGCACGCACTACGAGCGGTGAACGCGAAAGCGGGGCCGGTCCACAAAGGACCGGCCCCGCTCGTCGTTCGCTTCTTACGCCTCGCTACGGCGACGGCGCACCAGCAGCACCATCAGCACACCCGCGCCGAGGAGCGCGCCGCCGATGATCAGCGGCATGGTCGCGGAAGCACCGGTGTTGGCCAGCTCGTCGCCGCCACCCGATTCGGCGCCACCGGGGGTGGTGGGGGCCGGGGTTTCGGTGACGGGCGCGCCGCCCTGCTTCCAGCTCGCGGTCGCGTTCGCGACGACCGAGGTCTTCTCGGACTCCGCGACGATCAGGGACTGGGCGGGCACCTTGTCGTAGTTCTCGCCCACGAACAGGCGGCCGGTGTCGAGGTGGCCGCTGACCTTCAGCGAGAACGAGCCGGAGCCGTCCTTGGCGTCCTTGGGGACGTCGACGTAGACCTTGGTGCCGTCCTTGACGTCGGCGGCCTTGATCTCCTTGCCGTCGGCGTCGGTGACCTTGACACCCTCGGGCAGCTTGCTCGTCAGCTCGGTGATGTCACCGCTCGTGGCGATGCTGAACGGGCCGATCCGGGTACCGGTGGCGCCGTCGGCCTTGGCCGGGCCGATGTTCAGGGTCGGCTTCGGCTGCTGGCCGATGCCGGCGTTGTCCTTGCCGACGAGGTAGTCGTAGAGGGCCAGCACATCGGCGGAGTCTTCCGCGGCGCCGCCCGAAATCGGGTTGGCGCGCTTCAGGTCCTTGCCGTCACTGAAGTGCCAGACCGCGGCCTGCGTCGCGGTGATGGCCTCCTTGACGGAGAGGCCGCCGTTGAGCTTGACGTCGCTCTTGCCGAGCGTGCCCTCGAGCGCCTTGACCGACGCCGCCGGGTAGCCGTGGTGCAGCACCCAGTTGAGCTTCGCGCTGTTCTTGTTGAACGGCGAGTTGGTGTCCGGGTACTTGTTCCACGGACGTTCGATCATGTCCTGATCGGTGCGCATGCCGACCTCGACCTGCACGCAGTACATCTTGAGCTTGCTGCCGTCCGACAGCTTCAGCGTGAACAGCACCGTGTCGGCGGGCTTGCCGTTCTCGAAGTTGACGCCGAACCCGCCATTGCCCTCTTTTTGGACGACCCGGCCCCGCGCCGCGCCGTCATCGGCGAGGGCGGCCGGAGCGGCCATCGTCAACGCGACGGCCGCGGTGGCCACCGCGATCCCGCCGCGAACCAGAACTGACCTGCCGTGCATGTGTCTCCCATCCGGATACGGACCACGAATGCCAGCGCCGCATGCGACCACAGGCCCCGACCGCAACGGCTCGCCCGATCGGGGGATAACTAATCCCATCGAGCGAGAGCGGAGCATACAGAGGTCTCACAAGTCGCTACTCAGGGGTATGGCTGATGTCCGAATTGCCCCGAACGAAGGGTGAACGTCAGGAAAACGATCTTGGGCGGGTAGAGAACGATTCTCCGGGGGAAAGAAACCGACGGAAAGCTCGCGAATGGAGGTACCGGCGCTCCTCCGGTCGCTGTTGAATTGGACCAGACCATTCACTGGCGATTGGAGTCCCTCATGACGCGACGGCACCTCCGCCGGGGGTTGTCCCTGGTGGCCGGACTCGCCTTGGCGGGCGCGCTGCTCCCGACCGCGAGTAGTGCGGAACCCCGGGAAACGCGGGGTGTTCCGCTCGGCGAGCTGACCGCCACGGCGACCAAGGTCGCGTCCGGGCTGGTCAATCCGACCGCGATCACGGCACTGAACGACGGGAGCGGCCGGATCCTCATCGTGGAGAAGAGAGGCGTCGTCCGGGCCTACCATCCCCGGACCGGGCTCGCCGCCAAGCCGGTTCTGGACATCAGCGACAAGGTGAACGGCGCGGACGTCGAGCGCGGGCTGCTCGGCCTGGCGATCGCCAAGGACAGGCGGGCTTACGTCGCGTACACCCGCAAGTCCGACAGCGCGGTGACGCTGTCCCGCGTCCGGCTGGACACCGGCGAGCTCACCGAGCTGATCACCCAGCCGCATTCCGAGTTCCCCAACCACAACGGCGGCCAGCTGGCGTTCGGTCCGGACGGGTATCTGTACTGGGGGATCGGTGACGGCGGCGGAGGCGGCGATCCGCTGGCCAGTGGGCAGCGCCTGGACACGTTGCTGGGCAAGATCCTGCGTATCGACGTGAACCGCGCGTGCCGTCCGCTGAAGTACTGCGTCCCGGCAGGTAATCCGTTCGTCGGCGTCGCGGGCGCGCGTCCGGAGATCTGGTCGTACGGGCTCCGCAATCCGTGGCGGTTCTCCTTCGACCCCGCCGACGGTTCGCTGTGGATCGGCGACGTCGGCCAGGGCCGGTTCGAGGAGGTCGACCACCTCGCCAAGGGCAAGGGCGGCGCGAACTTCGGCTGGTCCTGCAAAGAGGGGCCGGTCGTGTTCGACGAGACGCGCTGCGAGGACGGCGTGACCTACACCGAGCCGGTCTTCCACTACATCTCCGGCGCGGAAGGCTGCGCGGTGATCGGCGGGCACGTCTACCGCGGCAAGAAGTACGCGGCACTGGCGGGCGGGACCTATCTCGCCACCGACTTCTGCCAGGGGACGGCCTGGGCCGTCCGCAAGAAGACCGACGGCACCTACGAAAGCGCCCGGATCGGCGAATTCCCGCTCGACGCCACGACGTTCGGCACCGACCAGAACGGCGAGCTGTACCTGGCCGACGAACAGCCCGGCGGACTGCACCGGATCTCGTTCGCGCGCAAGGGCTGACGAGACTCCCCGGCCGCGTCCGCCCGGCGCGGCCGGGGCACCCGGTCGCGTTTCATCAAGTTTTCATCATCCCTCCATAGCGTGAGGTCGTCCGGTGAAAACAGTGATGGAGGGCGACGTGGAGCAATCATTCCCACCCGGAGGCGCGCAGTGGCCGCCGCCGCAGGGCTGGGTCCCGCAACCGGTACCGGCGCCGCCCGCCCGGAAACCCCGGTGGCTGCTGTTCGGCGGGATCGCCGGACTGGTGCTGGTGCTCCTCGCGGGTCTGACGACCTGGCTGCTGTGGCCGTCGAAGGCGGGCCGTGAACCCTTCGAGCAGGCACTCGCCGGCCTTTCCTCGGCGCCCGCCGTCCGGAACAGCACGTCCACCGTCGGTGGGATGATCAAGACGGACGTCAAGACCACCGCGTACGGCGAGACGTCCGGCACGTTGTCCTTCCAGGGCAAGAAGATCGACATCCTGGTCGTCGGCGGCAAGGTCTACTTCAAGGCGCCGGACGGCATGCTGCCCGGGGCGATGGCGGACGCCGGCGGGACCGACGAGCTCAAGGACCGGTGGATGACCGGCGAGGACGCGCTGTTCGGCCCGGCTCTGCAGCAGTTCGAATCCCCGGAGAAGCTCGCCGCCCGGTTGCGCGCGGCGATGGACCAGGCGGACGAGATCCCCGGGGACCAGAACGAGACCGTCCGGGACGTTCCGGCGCTCAAGGCGAGCACGCCCGCGGGTGACCTGTACGTCTCGAAGGAGGCACCGCACCGTCTTCTCCGCTACTCCGTGAAGATGCCCGGCGGGATACCGTCCATGCCCGGCGCGGAGTCACGGCCGTCGATGCCGTCCGGCGCCGGCCTCGGCGAGTCCGATGTGGACGCTCTGTCGCCTCAAGAGACCAGCGCCGTTTACGAGACCCTGATGGTGAACGCCCAGAAGCTGTCCGGCGCCGTCGACACCAGCGTGCGGTTCGACATGGACGGCGCGGCCACCGTCGCGTGCAGTTCGGCGGGCTGCACGGTGACGGCGAACGTGTCCAACTCCGCCTCAGCGAACAACGGTGGGAAGGTCAGCGGCCAGGTCAACGCCACGATGACCGCGAACGTGACCATCGGTGGCCGCTCGGCGGGCAGTTGCCGGGAAACCGCCAGCCTGCCGTTGAACGGCTCGGCCTCGATCAGCTGTGTCAATGGCGGGGCCGGGAGCGTCTTCTCGTCCGTCGAAGCGGAGAAGAAGGCGGATGCCGAGGCGCGGTCACGTGCCTCCGGCGGGGTGCCGGTCCAGTACCGGATCGAGAGCATCGCGTCGGTCGCCGTGCTGGCCCAGGCGGTCGGGGAGGTCGAGGTCAGCCGTCTGGTCAGCGAGCTGGCCGAACGGCGGTCGAAGTTCGGCGGCTGACCGGATAAAGAACAGCGCCGGGCGAACGGCTTCGATGCCGCGCGCCCGGCGCTTTCGCGTCCCGTTCGTCCGGGTCAGTCCGTACCGGATTCGATCGCGGCGTGGTCCAGCAGTTCGTCCTCGGCCGAAGCCTTGCCGCGCGAGGCGATCGCCTGCGCGCCGCCCGCGTCCATGGCCCCGATCAGGCCGGTCGACGCGGCCTGCGCGGCGCCGATCAGCGTCGGGTGCCCGCCGCCGACCATGCCGAGCCCGGCGTACTGCTCGAGCTTGGCGCGTGAGTCCGCGATGTCGAGGTTCCGCATGGTGAGCTGGCCGATCCGGTCCACCGGGCCGAACGCCGAGTCCTCGGTGCGCTCCATGGACAGCTTGTCCGGGTGGTAGCTGAAGAACGGGCCGGTGGTGTCGAGGATCGAGTAGTCCTCGCCGCGCCGCAGCCGGAGGGTGACCTCGCCGGTGACGGCCGCGCCGACCCACCGCTGCAGCGATTCGCGCAGCATCATCGCCTGCGGGTCCAGCCAGCGGCCTTCGTACATGAGCCTGCCGAGACGACGGCCTTCGTTGTGGTAGCTGGCGAGGGTGTCCTCGTTGTGGATCGCGTTGACGAGCCGCTCGTACGCCGCGTGCAGTAGCGCCATGCCCGGCGCCTCGTAGATACCGCGGCTCTTGGCCTCGATGATCCGGTTCTCGATCTGGTCGGACATGCCGAGCCCGTGCCGCCCGCCGATGGCGTTGGCCTCCAGGACCAGGTCGACCGCGGTGGCGAACTCCTTGCCGTTGATCGTCACCGGGCGGCCCTGTTCGAAGCCGATCGTGACGTCCTCCGGCGCGATCTCGACCTCGGGGTCCCAGAACCGGACGCCCATGATCGGGTTCACGATCTCGATGCCGGTGTCGAGGTGTTCCAGCGACTTGGCCTCGTGCGTCGCGCCCCAGATGTTCGCGTCGGTGGAGTAGGCCTTCTCGGTGCTGTCCCGGTACGGCAGGCCGTGGGCCTGCAGCCACTCGGACATCTCCTTGCGGCCGCCGAGCTCGCTGACGAACGCGGCGTCCAGCCACGGCTTGTAGATCCGCAGGGACGGGTTCGCGAGCAGCCCGTAGCGGTAGAACCGCTCGATGTCGTTGCCCTTGAAGGTGGACCCGTCGCCCCAGATCTGGACGTCGTCCTCGAGCATCGCGCGCACCAGCAGCGTGCCGGTGACCGCGCGGCCGAGCGGGGTCGTGTTGAAGTAGGTGCGGCCGCCGTTGCGGATGTGGAAGGCGCCGCAGGCCAGCGCCGCGAGCCCTTCCTCGACCAACGCGGCCTTGCAGTCGACGGCGCGCGCGATCTCGGCGCCGTAGGCCTTCGCCCGGCCCGGGACCGACGCGATGTCGGGTTCGTCGTACTGGCCGATGTCAGCGGTGTAGGTGCACGGCACTGCACCCTTCTCGCGCATCCACGCGACCGCTACCGAGGTGTCGAGGCCGCCGGAGAAGGCGATCCCGACGCGTTCGCCGACAGGCAGAGAGGTGAGTACCTTGGACATGATGGAAGTATATGCATAGGAGTGTATGACCATGCAAGCCGGGGTGGGCAGGGCAACTCGGGTGGGTGGCCGCGTGGGTCGTGAGTGGCGATTCGGGTTCTAACCGTCGTTACCACTCACGAGGGGACCTGGGCCAGCCTGAACGTGCCGTTGCCGGCGTTCTGGTGTCCGTGAAGGCCTCCTTCCCTACCTTGAGCGTAGGGAAGGAGGCCTTCACGGACCCGCGATCGACCGGCAGTCACCTCCGGTAGGTACGCAAGACACCGTTGGCTCTAACCCGAATCGCCACTCACGACCTGTCCGCGGACCCGTCCGTGCCGAATACCTGGCATGAAGACTTCGCGGGCCGACCGGGAACCACGCCTCCCTCTTCTCGGGGCTGCGCTGATCGGTGTCGTGGCCCTCGCCGCGGCACTGGCGGCCGGTCACCTGGTGGCCGGGTTCATCAGCGCCAACGCCTCGCCGTACCTCGCGGTCGGCAACGGGGCGATCGATCTGACGCCGGTGGAGCTGAAGGACTTCGCGGTCCGGACGTTCGGCGTCTACGACAAGCTCGTCCTGCTCGGCGGGATGGCCGTCGTGATGGTGCTCGCCGCCGCCGTGGCGGGAATCGTCTCGCGCCGGTCACCTGTTCCGGGGGTCGTGCTGATCGCCGCCTTCGGTCTGCTGGGCGGACTCGCCGTGTCGCAGCGTCCCGACCTCTCCCTGGTCGCTCTGCTCGCGCCGCTGGCCAGCCTGATCGCAGGGGTCGGCGTCTTCCTCTGGTTGCATCGCCTGGCCTCGGCCAGGTCGCGGGCCGAGGAGGAGCCTTCCGGCGCCGCCCCGTCCCGCAGGTCGGTGCTGCTGGCCGGAGCCGGTGCCGTCGTCGCCGCGGGTGCGGCGGGCGCCGGAGGGCAGCTCCTCGCCGGTACTCGAGACGCGGAGTCTTCGCGGACGGCTATCGGACGGCTCGTTCCCGTCAAGCCGGCACCGCCGATCCCGGCCGATGCGGATTTCGCCAAACTGGGCACGCCGACGTTCCTCACCTCGAACCGTGACTTCTACCGCGTCGACACCGCGCTGTCGGTGCCGCAGGTCCGCGCCGAGGACTGGAGCCTCCGGCTGCACGGCATGGTGCGCAACGAAAAACGGTTCGGCTACGACGACATCCGCAACCGGCCGCTGATCGAGCGCACCATCACCATGACCTGCGTGTCCAACGAGGTCGGCGGGACCTACGTGTCCACGGCGAACTTCATCGGCGTCGACCTCGGGGATCTGCTGCGGGAGGCCGAAGTCCTGCCCGGTGCCGAGCAGATCTTCTCCACCAGTGTCGACGCCTGGACGGCGGGCAGCCCGGTCGTGGCCGCGCTCGACCCGGAGCGGGGCGCGATGCTGGCGATCGGGATGAACGGCGAACCGCTCCCGGTCGAACATGGTTTTCCCGCGCGAATGGTGATCCCCGGTCTCTACGGCTATGTTTCGGCGACGAAATGGGTCCAAGACCTGGAGATCACCACCTGGAAAGCGCGCCGCGCGTACTGGCTCGACCGTGGCTGGGGTGAACAGGCCCCGATCAAAACGCAGTCCAGGATCGACAGCCCGAAAGGATTCGAAACGGTACCCGCGGGCAAGGTCCGGATCTCGGGCGTGGCGTGGGCGCAGCACACCGGTGTCGAGCGGGTCGAAGTCCGGCTCGGCGCGAGCGGAAACTGGCAGCCCGCAACGCTTTCCCGCGAGGTGAACATCGACACCTGGCGGATGTGGTGGAGTGAATTCGAGGTCCCGGCGGGGAGTCATCAGGTCACCGTCCGGGCCGTCGACAAATCCGGCTACACCCAGACCGACGCCCGTGCCGGAACCGTTCCGGACGGCGCGACGGGCTGGCATGTCATCAGTTTCACCGCACGGTGATCGGCGTCACTCGAAAGAGTGGCAATCCGATTTCGCGGTAGGTCCGAATACCCGGCAAGAGTCCGAAAAACAAATGGAGTGATTTTCCGTGAGCAAGCTTCGCGTCGCAGGAATCGGTTTCACCGCGGTCGCCGCGCTGGCACTGTCCGCCTGCAGCAGCAACGACAGCGCTTCGTCCGGCAGCTCCAGCAGCGCCCCCGCGCCCGCCCCGTCCTCGTCGATGTCGGCCCCGATGTCCAGCGCCGCTTCCGGTGACGGCGTCACCACCAACGCCGACGTGTTCGGCCCGGCCTGTTCGCAGCTGCCGCAGGGCAGTGCGCCCGGTTCGCTGGACTCGATGGGCCCGCAGCCGGTCGCCAGCGCCGCCTCGACCAACCCGCTGCTGACCAAGCTGGTCGCCGCGGTGAAGGCCACCAACCTGGTCGACACGCTCAACAGCCAGCAGGCCATCACCGTGTTCGCCCCGGCGGACCCCGCCTTCCAGGCACTGGGTGACGCCAAGTTCAACGAGCTGGCCGGCAAGCCGGACGAACTGGCCCCGATCCTGCAGTACCACGTCGTCGGCAAGCGTTACGACGCCAAGGGCCTGGAGTCCGCCAAGTCCGTGGAGAGCCTGAACACCGCGGGCGGCCCGGTCAAGATCGAGGGCTCCGGCGAGAACATGACCGTCAACGGCGCGAAGGTGCTGTGCGGCAACATCCCCACCAAGAACGCCACCGTTTTCGTCATCGACAAGGTGCTGACCCCGGGCACCAACAAGAACTAGGTCCCCACACCCTGATCGCGGTGGCCACGCTCTCGGGCGTGGCCACCGCGATCTGCGTGTCAGGGAACGAGTGCGGCGGCGTCCACGTCGGTCACGACGATCCGCAGGCTCGCGTTCTCCCACGGGGTTCCGGTGAGCACCGTGCGCAGGGCGGCCCCGGCGACCTCCGTGAGCGGCGGGATCGGCACCTCCAGCGCGACCACGCGGATCTCGACGACGTTCTCGGAGATGTCGACGGCCATCACGTCGAGGTCCCACGGCACCGCCGAGGCGGCGGCCGTGGTGGACGGTGTCGCCGCGCGGAGCCCCGGCACCTCGCGGAGCGTGCTCAGCAGCGACGCGGTCAATTCGGAACGTGCGGTCACAACAGTCCTCCACGGATTTCGATGTCCAAAATGGACACCGAGACGGCCGACGGGGTGAGCCCGGTCGCCTCGGTGACCGCCTTGCCGACGGCACGCTGTACCGCCTGCGCTGTCGCCGCGGCCTGGTCCAGCCCGGAGAGGGAGAGGTCGATCTCCACCCGGACGTCCGGCGGATCGTGCTCGACGAACGCGCGGACGCCTTCCGTCGGCGCCGGTTCGAGGCCTTTGATCCGCTGCCGCGCGATCCGGGTCAGCGAGCCGGCCAGCCCGCGCAATCCGGGTTCCAGGCGGACCACGCCGGGGACCCGGGCCGCGGCGTGCGCGGCGACGGCCGCGATCACCGGAGGGGAGATCACCGTCTCGACCGATGGTCTGGCCGGGGCCTGCTCACGCGTCATAGATGTCCTCCACCACCAGATCGAGCCGGGCCAGCCGGAGACCCACCCTGGCGCCGGCCGCCGCCGTGACCCGCTCGCGGACGAGGTCCAGCGAGTCACCGTCGAAATCATGCGCGATCGCCAGGCTCAGCTCCACGTCCACGGCCAGCGCGTCGGTGTCTTCGCCCGACCGGTGGACCCGGCAACGCCGCGCGCGGACACCGTCCACGGAGTCCGCGGCGAACCGCAGCACCGCCGCGACCGCCTGATCGCTCACCTGCACGTCGCCCGGTTCCGGGCTGGCCAGCGGCACCAGGTCCCGGCGCCGCACCTCGGTGCGGATCGCGGACATGATCCGGCTGGTGAGATCCGGCGAGGGCTCGGCGTCGTCTTCGGCCAGTTCCCTGGTCAGCCCGCGCAGCACCCGGAGGCTCTCGCGGGTCGCCCGGCAGTGCGGGCAGTCGAGTTCGTGCGTGTCCGCCCGGCCGGCGTCGACCTCGTCGAGCCGGTCCCAGATCTGTTCCACATCACGGCCGCACGGCAGCAGGTAGTCCCGGGTCGCGTGGTTCATCGCCATGGCGCCATCACCTCCGCCAACTGTGCTCGTGCTCGCGCGATGCGTCCGCGCACCGCGGTGGTGGTCGCCCCGATCGCCTTCGCGATCTCCTCGTAGGAGCGCCCGTGGACCTCGCGCAACAGCCAGCAGGCCCGTTGCTCGGCGGTCAGCTGGTCCAACGCCCCGGTCAGCGCCGTCATCTGCGCGCTCGTCTCGGCCGCGCGATCCGGCCGCCCCGCCGAACCGGCGGACTCCTGCTGGTCCAGTTCGACGTCGGCCACCGGCTTCCTGGCGCGGATCACGTTCAGGCACCGGTTGGTCGTCATCCGGTAGAGCCAGCCGACGAACGCCGCGTCCTCCTGCAGCTGATCGAGCCGCCGCCAGGCGACGAGGAACACCTCCTGGACGACGTCCTCGGCGTCGCCTTTGTTCCCCAGCATCCGCAGCGCCAGCCGGTACATCGGCCCCTGGAACCGCAGGACGAGCTGCTCGTACGCGCGGATCTCGCCGTCGCGGGCGCGCGCCACCAGCGTCGCGTCGTCCAGCACGGTTTCGCCGGCCGCGAGCGGTTCGGTTCTCTCCGAAGTCGTCATCGAGCGCACCTGTGCAGCGCCGTCATGCCGAAGCTCCCTTCACATCACCATGTAAGACACTGCTTCCCCGGAAACGTCACGCGGGAAACCCAGCCGACCACGGCGCCGCGGATGGCGCACGCCGAAGTCAGGTGATCGCCCGGCGGCGGAACGCCCAGAGACCCGCGGGGGTGAGCACGATCAGCGCCAAGGCCAGCGCGAGCGCGCACGGCCACGCGGGCAGGTGAGCGATCTGCGGCGTCAGCGCGCCACGCAGGCCTTCGCTGACGTAGGTCATCGGGTTCAGCGCGCACAACGCCCGGAACCAGGGGACCGCGGCGAGTTCGGGGAAGGGGAACTGGGCGGAACCGGTGAACAGCAGCGGCGGCATCACGAGCGAGAAGGTGATCCCGATCCGGGCGGGGGAGACGAGTGAGCCGATCGTCACCCCGGCCGCGCCGCCCGCCAGCGCGCCGAGCACGGTGTACCCCAGCGCAGCCGGGAGCCCGGCCGCCCGCCAGGACAGCTCGCCGAGCACAAGCGCGCCGACCGGGACCATGAGAACGGCCGTGACCAGTCCTCGCGACGCCGCCGCGAAGATCCGCTCGACGACGATCCAGGCGAGCGACACGGGCGCCCGCAGCCTGTTCTCGATGGTGCGGGTGGCGAATTCCATGGCGAGCGGGAAGGACGCGTTCTGGGCGGCGGCGAAGAAGGCGTTCAGCGCGACGAGGCCGGGCAGGAGCAACCGCGCGTAGCCGGGCGGGGTGTAGCCGAGCGCGCCGAGGACCTTCCCGAACACCAGCAGCATCAGCAGGGGTTGCATGAGCACCTGCGCCAGCACCCCGCCGAGCTGCTTCCGGGTGATGAGCAGATCGTGTTCCAGCAGTCCCCAGAACACTCGCCACGGACTCGGAGGCATATAGAAAGCGTACGCTTGCTTATCCCCGTATCGGACCTGGGTTTCCTGCAAAAAAGGCAAGTGCTAGCGTTGTATTGTGAGTGCAGCCACGCAGACCGCCGAATCGGTGCGCTGGGCCGTTTCGCGGTTGTCGTCCCGTCTCCGGGCCGAGCAACCCGGCGAAGACCGGAGCCTGAGCAGGCTGGCCGCGTCGGTGCTGGCGAACCTGCGGCACAGCGGGCCGCTGACCGTCAGCGCGCTCGCCGCGATCGAGGGATTGCAGCCGCAGTCGCTGACCAGGGTGCTGAACGCGCTCGAGGCTGAAGGCCGCGTGGCCCGGCGCCCCGACGAGCGCGACCGGCGGGCTCAGCGGATCGTGATCACCGAGGCCGGCCGAGAGGCCCTGCGAGAGCATGTGCGGGACGGCAACCGCTGGCTGGCCCAGGCGCTCGGCGAAGCGCTGACCCCAGCCGAACGGGAGATCGTGCGGGTGGCGGCGGGACTGCTGCTCCAGGTCGCCGAGCACGGAGCCGGGGACGAGCGCGGCCATGGTGCCGCGCCGCCGCTCTGAATCAGCTCTGACGGGCGAGCGCGGGGTACTCGTCGAGGGTGATGTCGGTGGCCAGCTTGTCGGTCACCCACAGCATCGAGCGCAGCAGAAGCCGCCGCCGGAACATCTGGTTGCGCAGCTTGATCCGCAGGTTCGTCGGCGGCGCGAGGAACGGGCCGGCGTTCGCGGTGCGGGCCACCTTGGCGTAGCCGCGGAACTTCTCGTCGTAGCGGCGGAAGGCGAGCTCGTGGTCGCCGTCCGCCGCGGCGAGCTCGCCGGCGATGACGTACGCGGCCACGATCGCGAGCCCGGTGCCGAAGCCACCCAGTGTGTTGCCGTAGGCCGCGTCACCGAGGAGTGCGACGCGTCCGGTGGAGTAGCCGTCCATCGCGACCCGGGCGATCGAGTCCAGGTAGACGTCGTCCGAGCGCTTCACCATCTCCAGCAGTTCGGGCAGCCGCCAGCCGCCGCCTGCGAACGCGGTGGCCAGGATCTCCTTCTGCTGTCCGATGTCGTACCGGTCGTAGCGGAGCTCGGGGGAGGCGAACACGAAGAACGCGCTGGCCTTGGGCCCGCCGGTGGCCGCCATGCGGCCGGGCTCGTTGTACATCACCGCCGGGCCGCCGTCGGTCTCGCCGGTCTCGACCAGGGCGTAGTAGTGGCCGAGGTGTTCCACGTAGTCGGCTTCCGGGCCGAACGCCAGCCGCCGCACGGTGGAGTGGATGCCGTCGGCGCCGAAGCGGTCGAATCGCCGAAGACGTACTCGCAGTCCCGCTCGGACCGTGCGTGGAGGATCCGGGCCAGGTCGCCGCGGCCGATCTCGACGTCGCCGCCGGTGAACTCGCCGGGCAGGACGGCGAGCGGCCGTCCCTCGGCGTCGACGATGGTCTGGTCGAGCCCACCGGTCTGGTGCTCGCGGATCGTCGAGGATGCCCATCCGCTCCAGCACGAAGCGGTGGGTGGCGCCCTTGAAGTCGACCGCCTGGCCGCCGCCGCGGAGTTCCGGCGACCGCTCGACGACGGTGACCGCGTAACCCTGGCGGGAGAGCCAGAAGGCGAGGGCTGGACCGGCGATGCTGGCGCCGGAGATGAGAACTGTCCTGTTCGTCATGGCCGGAGCTTCGCGGGCGGTGTTGACGAAGTTCTGACAGTCCGCTGACGGCTCGCCGTCAGATCCAGCCGGGCAACGGAAGGGTGAGTTGCCCGGGGTCGTCCGGCGGTGCGGTCTCGTAGCGCGGCGGCGTCGCCGACAACCCGATCGGGTTGCGGGTCAGCCGCACCGACGTGCCGTCGGGCCGGGGGAGATCGACCGTCGGGCTCAGGCCGAGCCGTTCGGCCAGCGCGAACGCGCCCGCGATGTCGTTGACCTCCCCGGCGGGCACCCCGGCCGCGCTCAACTCCGCCGCCCACTCGGCCGCCGGACGCTTGCCGAGATGCGTTTCGAGCAGCGCGCGGAGTTCGGCCCGGTGCTCGACCCGCGCCGGATTGGTCGCGAACCGGGTGTCGCCCGCGAGCTCCGGCAGGCCGATGACCTCGCACAACGCCGCGAACTGCCGGTCGTTGCCGACGGCGAGCGCGAGTTCGTGATCGGCGCAGGGGACGAGTTCGTAGGGCGCGATGCTGGGATGCCGGTTGCCCATCCGCGCCGGGACCGTCCCGCCGGAGGTGTAGGCGCTGCCCTGGTTGACCAGCGCCGCGAGCAGGCTGGACAGCAGGTTGATCTCGACCCGCTGCCCCTGCCCGGTCCGGTCGCGATGGCGCAGGGCGGCGAGGATGCCGACACTCGCGAACAGCCCGGCCAGGACGTCGACGAGTGCGACGCCGACCTTCTGCGGCTCGCCCGCCGGGTCGCCGGTGATGCTCATCAGCCCGCCGACGGCCTGGATGAGCAGATCGTAACCGGGCAGCGCGGCGCCGCCGCCGGAGCCGAAACCCGTGATGGAGCAAAGGACGAGGCCGGGATTCGCCGCCAGCAGGACCTCCGGGCCGAGCCCGAGCCGATCCATCACGCCGGGCCGGAAGTTCTCGACCACGACGTCGGCATCCAGCGCGAGCGCGCGGGCCTGGGCGAGATCGCCGGGGTCGCCGAGGTCCAGCGCCACGCTCGTCTTGTTCCGGTTCACCGACTGGAAGTACGTCGCCTGACCGGCGGCGTCGTAGGGCGGTCCCCAGCTGCGGGTGTCGTCGCCGGTGCCCGGCCGCTCGACCTTGATCACCGTCGCGCCGAGGTCGGCCAGCAGCATGGTGGCGAACGGGCCGGCGAGCACCCGCGAGAAGTCGAGGACGAGCAGCGGGCCGAGAGCGGTTTCGGGCATGTGCCCGACCCTAAGCGGCCGTTCGCGTCTTCGAAGTTGTGATCGCGCTCACGAAAGGGCGGTTCTCCCATTACTTTCCTCTAGGTACCTACTATCACCGGGAAGGTAGCTTCGGTCGCGTCAACGAAACGCGAACCGAGGAGTGACCATGATCGTGGTGACCGGAGCGACCGGGAACGTAGGACGGCTGCTGGTGGAAAACCTTGTCGCCGCAGGAGAAGAAGTGACGGCGGTGTCGCGCCGGATCTCGCCGTCGGACGTGCCGGAGGGTGTGCGGACCGTGCGGGCCGATCTCGCCCGTACCGAAGGACTGAAGGAGATATTCGCCGGAGCGGACCGGGTTTTCCTTCTGACGTCGGGAGAATTCCTGGCGGCGGGCGGTGACGTCGCCGAGGTCGTCGCTGCCGCCGGTGAAGCCGAGATCGTGCTCCTGTCCTCCCAAGGGGTCGCGACCGGGCGGCACGCGCCCGCGTTCGAGGAGGCGGTCAAGACGGCGAGTCCGAAGTGGACGGTGCTGCAGCCGGGAGGCTTCGCGTCGAACGCCTTCCAGTGGGCGCCGGCGATCCGGGCCGATCGCGTCGTCGCCGCGCCGTTCGGCGACGTCGCGCTGCCCGTCATCGACCCGGCGGACATCGCCGACGTCGCGGCGGCCGTGCTGCGGGAACCCGGACACCACGGCCGGACCTACGTGCTCACCGGACCCGAACCGATCTCGCCCCGGCGGCAGGCGGCGGATCTCGGCGACGCGCTCGGCGAACCGCTGCGATTCGCCGAACTGGGCGAAGACGAGGCCCGCACCGCGATGTCGGAGTTCATGCCGCCGGTGGTCGTGGAGGCCACGCTTTCGATCCTCGGCAGGCCGACGGAGGAGGAGCAGCGGGTCAGCCCCGACGTCGAGAAGGTGCTCGGACGACCGGGGCGCACCTTCGCCGACTGGGCGGCGCGGAACGCGGCGGCGTTCAAGCGACTACTGAGGGGTAAGGCAAAAGCGACATGATCTAGTCAGCGGCGAGAGTAGGCTCGCCAAGAGGCCCGGGGCGCTCCTGACCGTCCATAAGGTACACCAAACCAGGCGCCGGTATCCATTTTGGATACTTTGAGTGACTTTGCGCGGGGTCGTGAGTGGCAATGAGCGTTCTATTGAGGGGTAAGTCAAATGTGGCGTGATCGGGCCTCTGCGGTGGAGCACCCCTTCGCTGGGGCAACAGCAGAGAGGCGGCCTTCGCGGCATGGTTCCGGACTGGCCGGCAGGAGTCAGCTGCGCTCTGAGTGTCCACAAGGGATGCTTTCCGGCGACGAAATGTCTACTTTGAGGCCATATGACCCGTTTGGTGGTCGTGAGTGGCGTTTCGGGTTGGAACCCGAAACGCCACTCACGACCCCCTGTCCGACCGGAACTGAAGGCTCCTTTCATCGCATCAGACAAGGCGAAGGGAGCCTTCAGCCCACCACCAGTCCTTCTTGCGAACACGACACGTTTGACTTTCTCCTTGATAACCCTCATTGCCACTCAAGACCCCCGCGCCAAACCGTGCATACGAGCACCAATCTGGCATTTTGCCGCACAAAAGTGTCCCTTGTGGACACTCAAGGCACGGCTCCCGTGGTCGATCCGGAACCCCGGCACGAAGACCTTCCGTCTCCCCTTGAATCAGCGAAGAGTGTCTTCATCACAGAGTCTGCACAACGCTACCTTTGCCTTACTCCTCACTACTTGAGTACCAGCGACCGCGTCATCTGCTTGAAGGCGGGAAGCTGGTCGCCGTCCTTGGCCGGGTCGAAATCGCCGCCGACGAGGATGTACCCGGTTTCGGTGAACGTCATGACGGCGTAGGTGGTCTTGCCCTTGCTGTCGTGGCCGACGATCTCGAAACCGGGCATCCCCGCGATCGTCACCTCGGTCACCGTGTCGGCGGACGGCGCCGACGGCATCTTCCCGAACCTGTCGACCGCGTAGCCACGCTTGTCCTCGGGCAGTCGCGGATCGCCCATCGACGGTGAGGCGATGAGTTTGGGGCCGCCTTGCGCGCCACGGGTGAAGCTGAGGCTCGCGGTGGATTCCTTCCGCTGGTAGCCCGCCGCGGGGGTCAGGTCGAAGCCGATGCTTCCCGGCGCGGTTTCGGTGCTCCAGCGGGCGCCGGTGATGGCCTTCTTGAAGTCGTCGACGGTCAGCGGATCTCCCGGTTCGAGGGTGCCGGTGATGATCACCAGCACGTCCCCGGCGGCGAGGAGCGCGTTGACCTTGGCGAAGGTGCCCATCGAGGCCCGCTGGACACCGCTGGTCAGGTAGGCCGGGAACCCGGCGATCGTGGTCTCGACCGGTTTCTCCAGATCGAGCCCCTTCTGCCGGGCCTGTTCGCTGGTGAAGCCGGCCGCTATCTCGGTCATCGCTTCGCGGGCCGGTTTGCCGCTCGTGGGCTGCTCCACGACCACGATGGAGGTCCCGGAGTTCGACCGGCCGAGGCCGGGCAGACTCGGCTCCACGTGCATGCCCTCCGGAACCGGTAGCGAAATCCGGGTGCGCGGGATGGCCTGCTCGGTCCCGGTGGGAGCCGCCGTGGTCGCCGGACTCGACGCCGCGGTGCTCGGCACAGAGACATGGCCGGTTTTCTGCGTGCTTCCGCATCCGGCGACGAACAAGATCAAGACAGCACAGGACACGGAACGAAGACGCACTGATTCCCCCTTGGATTCACGGGGACTTTACGCCATGGGGCCGGTGAGCAGCGTCTCGATTTCGTCGACGCTGTCCCGGTGCGCCGCGGTCATCAGCAGGCGGTGCGCGAGGTCCGGCTCGGTCTCCGGCGGGACGACCAGCAGGGTCAGCCGCCGCCTGCCCGCGGTGCCGATCACCGTCACGGTGCTGGGGTGTTGCGAGCGGAACCCTTCGAGCCGGACCTTTCCGCTCTCGACGACGAGCCGCCGGGGAGTGGACGGCCAGGCCGTGAGGTTGTAGGTCACCCGCTCGACGTGTTCCAGCTGGGCGGCCAGTACCACCAGCAGGAACGGCAGTTCCGCGGCGAGGTCACGGGAGGCGGGCCACCACGCGCCGTCGACGTGACCGGTCGCGGACGCTTTGGGCTTCAGGCGCAGGCGGGCGACATGTTTCGGAGGGGCAACGGTGTTCCTGTGCGAGACCGTCGTCATGGCGGTGCTCCGTCCCGGGCCGAGCGGCCGGATGGGGCCGAGGACGACGCGGACTCGAACGCCTGCGCACGAGATGCTCTCGGATACCCTGAGTCTACGCCACGCCCCTGCGTTTAGACTGAAGGTCTATTTAAGGGGCCCCAAGTGGACCAACTCACTCTCGGCGTAATTTGTCACTCGCGAAAAGAAAACGAGTGGCGGCTTCCGATCCATCCGCGACATCTCGAGCGGATCGACCCTGGTCTCCGAAAGTCGATTTTTCTCGAAAACGGCTACGGTGAACGCTTCGGCATTCCGGACGAGGACCTCGCGCCCCTGGTCGGGGGGACGCGTTCCCGTGAACGACTGATCGCGGACTGCGACGTCATCCTCCTGGCCAAACCCCTCGCCGACGATCTGGCCGATCTACGGCCGGGGCAGATCCTGTGGGGCTGGCCGCACTGCGTCCAGGACGACAAGCTCACGCAGCTGGCCATCGACCGGAAGCTGACCCTCATCGCCTTCGAAGCGATGAACCATTGGCGCCGTGACGGTTCTTTCGGCCTGCACGTCTTCCACAAGAACAACGAATTGGCGGGCTATTGCTCGGTGCTGCACGCGCTTCAGCTGATCGGCTCGACGGGCGACTACGGCCGTCGTCTCCGAGCGGTCGTGATCGGCTTCGGCGCGACGGCGCGCGGTTCGGTGACGGCGTTGAACGCGCACGGGATCCACGACGTGCACGTCCTCACCCATCGCGGCGTCACCGCGGTCGGGTCGCCGATCCACTCGGCGAACATCGTGCATCTCGACCACGATCTGAAGGGCCCGGCGGACCTCCGCCGCAGTCACGCGATCACGGAGGACGGCCGCGTGCCGCTGGCGGAGTTCCTCGCCGGGCACGACGTCGTCGTCAACTGTGTACTGCAGGACCCTAAGGCGCCGTTGACGTTCCTCGTGGAGGAAGACCTCGCCGCATTCCGGCACGGGAGCCTCATCGTCGACGTTTCCTGTGACGAGGCTATGGGTTTCGGCTGGGCCAAGCCGACGACGTTCACGGAGCCGACCTTCCAGGTCCGCGGCGTCACCTACTACGCCGTCGACCACAGCCCGTCCTACCTCTGGGACTCGGCGACCTGGGAGATCAGCGGTGCCCTGCTGCCGCATCTGGAGCGGGTGCTGGCGGGGCGCTCCGCGTGGGCCGCCGACCCGACGCTCGACCGGGCGATCGAGATCAGGGAAGGCACGATCCGGAATCCCGACATCCTGGCCTTCCAGCACCGCTCGCCGGAGTATCCGCACGCGCACCGGTGAGCCCGCCGATGAGAAAGTTCTCATCGAGCCCTCATCGGTGACTCACCCGCGCCGGGCAGCCTGGTGGTATGCGAGTCCGAATGATCGTCCTGGCCGGGGTCGCCGCCGTCGTGGTGGCGGCCACCGGCACGTTCGCCGTCATCGCGGCCACCGCGGCCTCGCCACCCGACCTCGGCCCGGCGGTCGTCGCCCCGGCAGGGCAGGCCGTCACCGGGCCGGGTGAAGCGGGTGCCCCGCCCGCTGTCGTCCCGCCCCGGCTGGCCGGACACGACGACGACCTCGATGATGGCGATGACCATGCCGGTGACGACCATTTCGACTTCGACCTCGACGACTGAGCCGGGCCGATGAGCGCCCGCGCCCGGATCCTCGCGTGGGTCCTGCTGGTCGTGCTGCTCGCGCTCGCCGGATCGCTGCTGGCCACCCGCACCGTCCTGCACAACCAGCTCGACCAGCGCCTCGACAACGAGATCGCGCACGAGACCGGCAAGCTCAGGGCCTTCCTGGCGTCGCCCGATGCCCGTCCGGCAGGGCAGCCCGCCACCGTCGAGGCGGTCCTCGGCCGTCACCTGGAACGGAACCTGCCCGAGAAGTACGAGACGTTCTTCTCGATCAGCGACGGCGCCGCGTCGAGGCGGAGCGCGATCGAGCCGCCGGTCCGGCTCGACACCGACCCGAAGTTCGTCGCGGAACTGTCCCGGGCGACGAGCCCGGCGTACGGCACGGTCACCACCGCGGTCGGATCCGCGCGGTACGGCGTCGTCCCGGTGACCATCGAGGGCACGCCGGGCCGCGGCGCGCTGGTGATCGTCGAGTTCGTCGACCACGCCGCCGGCGAGATCAACGACGTCGTCGGCGTGATGGCCGCGATGTCCGGGGCCGCGCTCGTGCTGGCCGGGCTGATCGGCTGGCTGGTCACCGGCCGCATCCTCGCACCGGTGCGGGAGGTCCGGCTGGCCGCCGAGCAGATCGGCGAGACCGATCTGTCGCGCCGGATCGAGGTCCGCGGCTCGGACGACGTCGCCGCGCTCGGGCGCACCTTCAACACGATGCTGGACCGGCTCGAAAGCGCCTTCGCCGGGCAGCGCGAGTTCATCGACGACGCCGGGCACGAACTGCGCACGCCGATCACCATCGTCCGCGGCCATATCGAACTGATGGGTGAAGATCCCGAGGAGAACGCCGCCACGCGGCATCTGGTCCTCGACGAACTCGGGCGTATGCAACGGATCGTGGACGACCTGCTCGTCCTCGCGAAGTCCGGCGGCCCCGACTTCCTCACGCCCGGTGAGACCGACCTCGCCGATCTCACGGTGGAGACCCTCGCCAAATCCCGTCCGCTGGCCGACCGCGTCTGGCGGCTCGACGCGGTCGCCGAGGTGAAGGTCCGCGCGGACGGCCAGCGGCTCGCGCAGGCGTTGCTGCAACTGGTCTCCAACGCCGTCCGGCACACCTCTCCCGGCCAGGAGATCGCCCTCGGTTCGGAGGTGACCGCGACGACGGCGCGCCTTTGGGTCCGCGACACCGGCGAGGGGGTCCCGCCGGATTCGAGAAGCCGGATCTTCGAACGGTTCAAACGCGGCAGCAACTCGAACGGCGACGACGGCGCCGGGCTCGGCCTGGCGATCGTCGCCGCGATCGCCGAAGCGCACGGTGGCCGTGTCCTGCTCGACACCGTGCCCGGCGAAGGCGCACGGTTCACCATGGAGATCCCCGTCGCGGAAGGTGCGGACCGGTGACCAGTGTGCTCGTGGTGGAGGATTCCGCCCGGATCGGCGCGTTCGTGGAGAAGGGCCTGCGGGCGCAGGGTTTCGCGACCCGCTGGGTCAAGACCGGCTCCGAGGGGCTGACCGAGGCGCTGACCGGCACGCACGGCCTCGTCGTCCTCGACCTCGGGCTCCCGGACCTCGATGGTTCGGATCTGCTGCGGGCCCTGCGGGCGGCGGGCCGGACGGTGCCGGTGATCATCCTGACCGCGCGGGACAGCGTCGTCGACCGCGTGGCCGGGCTGTCCGGCGGCGCCGACGACTATCTGGCCAAACCGTTCGCCTTCGAAGAACTGCTGGCCCGGATCCGCCTGCGGCTACGGGGAAATCCCGAAGCCGAGCCGGCGGTGCTGCGCGCCGGGGAGCTCTCGCTCGACCTGCGCACGCGGTGGCGGGGGAGGAGAAGGACCTCACCGCCCGCGAGTTCGCGCTGCTGGAGACGTTGCTGCGGAATCGTGGCCAGGTACTGTCCCGGGAACAGTTGCTCGGCGGGGTCTGGGGTTTCGACTTCGACCCCGGATCGAACGTGGTGGACGTCTACATCCGTTACCTGCGCGGGAAGATCGGCGCCGAGCGGATCGAAACCGTGCGAGGCATGGGATATCGGCTCGGTGAGTCCGGATGAGACGGTTCTCATCCGGCTCTCACAGCGGTCTCTTCTTCCTCCGCCACAGTGGTTTTCATGACCACGACACTGCTTCATCTCGCTGTCGACCTCGTCGTCGCCGTCATCCTCGCGTACGGCATCTACGCCCGTCGCCACCACCGCGGTGATCTTGCCTGCGCTTATCTCGCGCTGAACGTCGGCGTCTGCGTTTCGGTCGCCGTGCTGCTCTCCGTGTCGACCGCGAGCGCGCTCGGACTCGGCCTGTTCGGCGTGCTGTCGATCATCCGGCTGCGGTCCGATTCGATCAGTCAGCAGGAGGTCGCGTACTACTTCGTCGCGCTGGTGCTGGGGCTGGTGAACGGATTGCCGTCCGCGGACTGGCGGATCGTCGCGGTCTTCAACGTCCTGCTGCTCGCCGTCATGTACGTCGCGGACCACCCGTCGCGCACGCGCGGCCCGCAGCGGCGCACGGTCGTGCTCGACGCCGTGTACCCCGACGAACAGACGATGCTGATGGAACTGCGGGCGCGGCTCGCCGGAACGGTCGTGCGGCACAGTGTGTCCGAAGTGGACTATGTTCGTGAGGTGACCGTCGTCGGCGTCCGGTTCCGCCCGGACGCCTCCGTCGTCGTCCACGGCGCCCCGGCGGGGCAGCGGTGAGCGGACGCGCAACGGCCACCGTCGCGGTGGTGGCGAAAGGGCTTCCGTCGCTGTCGCTGGCCGAAGTCGTCGCCACGAGCGGGCTGATGAGCCGGACGGACCGCAAGTACGTCCTGCCGCTCAACGACTTCCTGGCCGTCACCGAAGTTCTTTCGCTGCGCTGCCTCGAGATCGACGGGCAACGCGTGTTCGGCTACTCGTCGACGTATTTCGACACCCCGGACCTCGCGATCTACCGGGCGCACCGGCAGGACCGGCGGCGCCGGTTCAAGATCCGCACCCGGACCTACACCGACTCGGCCGACACCTACTGCGAGCTCAAGGTCAGCGGGAAGCGCGACGAGACGGTCAAGGTCCGCCGTCCGCACCCGGCCGAGGCGGCGCACGGCCTGACCGCGCCCGCGCTTACGGCCGCCCGGCGCCCCGGCCGCTGACTCCCGCGCTGATCACCGACTACCGGCGGACCACCCTCGTCGCCGATGCGCGGATCATCTGCGACACGTCGCTGGTCTGGCGTTCGGGTTCGCGGAGCCTCGCCGCCGGGGGTGATCTGGTGCTGCTGGAGGTGAAGTCGGCGGCCGAGCGCAACAGCGTCACCGACGCGCTGGCGAAACTGCGGATCCGGGAGCAGTCGGTGAGCAAGTACTGCGCGGGCCTGGTGGTGCTGGGGCTGGCCACCGGCGGGAACCGGTGGCGACCTGCGCTGCGGCGGCTCGGCGTGGCGTAACGATCGCGGCATGGCCGCCGACCCAAGCTGTCGGGCCGTCCGGCCCCCAGTGAGGGAAGACGAACATGAGGACCAGGGAAAGGCCGCGCTCGCCGTGGCGGGGCTGGCCGTCGCCGCGGCCGGAGGCACCGTGTTCGCCGGGACTTCCGGCGCCGTCGGCCCGTCGCCGTCACCGAGCGTGCAGGCCGCGGAGACGTCGTGCGTGACCGACGGAGCCGGGATGTGCACCGTGCGGCACGCGCTGGGCGCGGTCCCGGCGGTGGTGGTCGTCTCGGCGAACACGCCGGGACAGTTCAACGCGTACATGCTGAACACGGTGCAGGGTTCGTACACGGCGACCACGTTCCAGGTGCGGGCGATGTTCACCCAGACCACGCCGAAGGCCGGCGGCTGACCGTCCAAAGAGGACCGGTAATCGACTACCTCGGCGGCGGCTGGTCGTCCAGCTCATCGGAGAGGATCGCGTCGACGCGGAGACCGGCTCGCCGCAGTATCCGGATGCTCGCCCTCAGTAACACCACTACGCCGAGGACGGCCACGACACCGAGCCCGATGGCGACCGGATTCGCCACGAGCGCCTCCCTGCCCGATGGGCCCGGGCGGCGTGCCGCCCGGCGCTGGTCCCTGAAACCTAGACGAGCCGGCTTCGCCCGGCGCCGGAAACCAGCTGATCGGCCTAGGCGATCGTGGCAGGTGAGCGCTGTGATAACTTGGAGCGAACTGGGACTTCTGTGCGTTCGCAAACCCGCTGTTCGGGCTGGGACGGCTCCCGCGGAGGTGTCAGGGCACCGTTGGGGCCGGTAGCTCAGTTGGTTAGAGCAGGGGACTCATAATCCCTTGGCCGTCGGTTCGAGCCCGACCCGGCCCACCACGTCAACATCGTTGCCGACCTGCAGGGATGTTGGTCCTTCGGCGGCAATTCTCCTAGGCGTTAATCGCGGTTGGGCTCCGTTTCGTCTCCGTTTGCTCCGGTGTGCCGTTCCTCGCCCCTGTCGACCGTGGTGACATGATCACGCCAACGGGCGGATGGCGCCGGGGTGGTGGTGCTCGGGTGATGGCCGAAGGTTGCTCATCGGCGGTCGCGGGGAGTACGTAGCGCCGCGAGGGTCAGCATCTCGACGATCGTGAGCGCCGCGGCGCGGTGTGCCGGTTCTCGGGTGGCGGATGGCGACCAGGTTTGCACGGCTACTACCGGCTCTTCCCGAGCTGTATCCGTGGCGACTCGGTGATGCAGCGTGGATCACGCCTTGCCGCCGTCGGCCTTGCTTGCCGATGAACCGGCGCCAGGTTGCGCTCTCGGGCTCCCTTGTGGCTTGGCCCTCGTGGTGTGGCGGCGTAGCGTTCTGGGGGCGGTGTGCCGGTGACCCAGATTCTGCCAGGAGCGGGCTTTTCCGGAGGGATCGCCTGCGTTGCAAATCGTTTCAGCACCATTCAGGTTGGAATACCGGCTGGTAGAGGTTGCGAGTGGTACCGCCGCTCCCGGAGTATCGGCGACGCACCAGCAATCAACAGCATGGCTCGCGGCCTGCTGTGCAGTGCTTGAGGAGGGCGGGAAACCGTGGCGAGCATCTTCGGGAATCACCTCGGATGGGTTCCACAGCCGGCGCCTGCGGTTGCCATGAAATCCGCAGGTGGTACGGGGGGCTTCCTCTTCGTGGGAATGATGGCTCCTGCGGCGCCGATCGGTCAGCTCCTCGCTTGGGTTTCGGTTCTGTCGACGCATGTCCATTTCGGACCGTCCACAGAGGTCGTTCCGAGCCGCACGCTCCGGAAGGCTTTTGAAGATGAAGTCGCGTTGCGCGAAGCCGATGGCACTCGGGCATTGATGAGCATGGGCATGGACTTCGTGCTCTCGTCTGCCTTGTCGCTTGCGGCGGTCGTGCTGGAGCAGGATTTGGGCCCGAATCGCCTGCCCTGGGCGGACCGCTGCTCGCCGCGCCCTGCTCCAGGGCAACCGTCCGCACGGATCGTCAGGGATTCCGCTCTCCGCGGCGCCGGCCTGGGCTCTCGGCCGACGCGGCCACTGCGGCGGCAGGATGCCGGCCTCTCGTGCGGATGCTGGGCAGGGCACTCTCACTACTTCTGCCCCGAGCCAACCGGTGGTGGGATGGCATCGGCGATTGCCAGGCTGGTGGATCCCTCGTATCGAGAGCGGAATCCGCTGACCAAGCCAGCGTGGCTTGACGCCCTCTCTTTCATTTTCGGAGACCGGTACGCACTCGGGATCGTAGGGACAGGCCGAACGGGCAGGCGAAGCTTGGTTGCTGCCGCGGAGAACCAGGATCTCGGCATACACCATGGCCGTACCCCGTTCGGCGACTCCGCGCAACGGTCGTACGCTTCGCCGCTGCCGCTGCCGCTGCCGCTGCCGCCGCTGCCGCCGCTGCACATGTTCGTCAGCCTCTCCGGTCGCGGCAAGAGTCACACGCAGCAGTGGCTTCAGCTGATCCTACGGCTGGAGCGCGACGCAGAACATGCCGATCAGCTCGCCACACTGGTCCATTGCAACCGCCGAGCCGCCCGCATACGCCGCCACGACGAGCACCTGATGGTCATCCCCGGCGCCGAGCCGGGCAGACGGTCCGGCCGGTCGGTGTCCGGGATCGAGAAGTACGAACGGATCGCCGTGCGGAACCCACCGTGCCGTTCACTGGCTGGACAACGACGAGCCAGGCCTTCGGGCCACGATGGGACGCTCGGGGTGACAGGTTCGCATACGGATTTGGTTGCGCGCGATTCCCAGCCTCAGTTTGGAGGCGGAACCAGCGGAATCGTTGTCATCGACGATGGGGTGATCACCGTCGGTCCGCTGGACCTCTTCCGGACCGCGCTGGTGGAGCGGCCGTCGCCCGTGGGTCAGGAATTACGCGCAAGCCTGCTGCTCTCCAATCTCTCAAACAGCGTTGTCACGGTCGCGGGAATCGGAGCCAGACCAGCGGCTGAACTCGACGGAGCACATCGGCTCTGGGGTGGACAACGCCGCCACGGATCGTTGGCCTCGCAGCCCCGCAACGTGGTGGTTGTGCCACCGTTGGCGACGTGCCCCCCAGTCATCGAGGAATGCGAGGACACCGGACTCGAGTTCACTCCTTCGGTTGGCGAGTCAGCCAGCCGCGTCGAAGCGCACGAGCCTGTCTGCTCACGATCCGTTCACTGCGACGGCATCAGCCGTCGCTCCCGGTCGACGACGGGACTCAGTAGGCGTGCGAGCCGACCCGGTCACCTGGGGAACCGGCCGAACCGGGGAGCGGCACGCGGCGATTGGGTCCGGCCGCATGCCGCGCGTGCTGGGACGGCTGGCATGGTGCGGAGGTCCACACCGATGCCGGGAGCCTGCGGCGCGCGACCCGCATCGCCTCTCGCTGCGATGTCGACGTCGGCATCCGCAGGTGACTGGCGGCGGCCGCGGACAGCGCTGGGGCCGGCTGCAGCACCTGCGATGACATGCCCGGTCGAGGGTTCATAACGGAAGTATCGTTGCGAAGTCTGTTGCGGCTGCCACCTTCCGGACGTACCGTGGGAATAGGTAACCCCGACCTCCGCAGGAGTCTCTGACCTGCGCTGATAGAACTCCATAGTCTCCCGTTCAAATCCAATCCGTGGTGCGGTTGAGTTTGCTCGGGGATCAGGAAAGCCTCCGCGTCTCGTCAGCGCAGGGGGCTTTCCCCTTTCAGGGGCAATCGTTTTCCCGCGCGAACCTCGTAACGAGGTGACGGCCATGGCTCTGAATATAGAACGTTCGCAACCGTCGTCACGGTCATGACATTTTGATGCGGTCTTACTATGCGAGCCGCCACGTTATTGGATCAGGATTGATCCAAATTTAGGCTATCTATTTTTCGGCCTGACTCGAATTTGGAGGGCTACTTTCCGGTTGCTAACGTGATGAGAGCCTGAGCATCTGCTCCGGATTTCGCTCGATTATCACTGAAAGTGACATGTGGTTGTCGATGAATAACCGGCCGCCCTTTTCATGGCGTCTCAGAACGTTCCAATTTCCGCTCATCCTGATATCCGGCTAAGAGTTGGGTTGGCTCCGATTGCCGGGCTCGGAGCGATTCATGTATTACTTGGGGTGGCGAGTCGGTTGCTTTGACGGGTGGCCGATGGTCTCGCCGAAAAATCCGCACCACGGACTGGTTTGAATGGGAGGAGGTGATCTTCCATGAACATTCGCATCATCGGTGTCGTCCTGGTACTCGCGACGATGCTGCTCTTCCTCGCGGAAGCGATGGCCTTCGGGCACGACCTGGGTACCGCTGTCGGCTTTGCGGGCGCGGTAGCCCTGGTGGCTGCAGAAGTTGTTCGCCGAGGGCTCGGCGGCGGAGACGGTGACGGGTTCGTCCCGGCCATCTGCCGGCCGTAAGTCCGAGCGAATGCCGTGAGGTGAGAGCGTCCAGACGGACGTGCTCACCTCACGGCGCGGCTACCCATTTTTCAGTCGTACCAGGGAGATCATCATGTCAGACCGCAAGTTCACGCCGGACGTCGGCGAGGTCGTGCAGTTCCTCCGCGACCTCGGCACGATCAAGGTGTACGCCGGCGATCCATCGCTGGCGACGATCAGGAAGCGCGGCAAGGACCTCGCGATGAACGGCCGGAAGGTCACTGAGGTCTCGAACGCGACGCTGAGCCGGATGTTCACAGGGACGGCGTTGCCCAGATGGGAGTCCGTCGAGTTCTTCCTGCGTGCGTGTGGGATCGACGAACGAGAGGTCGAGACGATCTGGCTGCCGCGGTGGGCCCTGCTGAAGGCCGGCCCGGAAGCAGCGGTCCGGCCCGGCGCGGCACCGTCGCGATCGTGCGGGCACGCGTGCGAGACGTGCGAGACGGAGACGTCCAGGAGCACGGCGACCCGCCCGCAGCTGACCGTCGTGACCGCCTAACCGGACGCACTACCAGCAGGGGGCCCCGCCGACGACCCGTCGGCGGGGCCCCCTGCTGGTAGTGCAGCACCGAATCATGAGCCTCCGATGCCCTCGTCCGGTCGAGCGTCCGCATGAAACGGATCTGGGAAGTCCTTGTCACCTCTACCTGCTTTCGATGGCGCGACCGTCTAAGATCTCGCCCTCGACGTCCTTGGGGGTCGGCGCCGGCGGCATCACCTTCCTCGATCTCGAAGACGAAACCGGCATGCTCAACATCGTCGTGACCCAGCGCCTCTTTCACCGGAGTAGGACGGTGTTGCTGGCGAGCAACGCGTTGCTGATCCGCGGAATCGCTCAGGTGACCGAGGGAACCTGCACCGTCGTCGCGGATCAGGTGCGGCCGTTGGATCTGCAGGGTCTGGTGTCGAAGTCGCGTGATTTCCGGTGACCGGGGCGAACCGGGAGTGGCGGACGCTGGAGGTGCCGATCCGGCCAGGGGCGGGCGCCCCGAAGCGGTGACCGTTGGGTCACGACCTGGCGGTCGGCGGGGTACGGCAGGGTTGGTCGCAGGACTATCGGGCGCCGGAGTGGTTGTGCGAGGCCTGCCACGCTCTTGCGGGTGATGGCGGCGTCTGGGCGGTGGTCGACACCGCTGTCGAGCGGCAGGTCATGGAAACCGGTGTGGACGAGTACGGGTTGAGGTTGGTCGTCGTGCCCCCACCTGTTGCGGCGGGCACCGGAGTCATCCAGCTTCGTTTAGGGCACACGGTTTTCGGTGAAGTTCGCCTGTCGTTATGCCCGGTCGATAGGCGGGCGATCTTCGTGCACGTCGAGGTCGAGGAGAAACACCGTCGTCGCGGCGCGGGACGTGTGCTGGTGAACGCCGCCCTGGACCGAGGAGCCCGGTATGACTGGACGATGCTCCCGATCGGGCGGGATCCGGTCGCCGTCGGTTTCTGGGCCCGGGTCGGAGCGGCCGGGCCAGCGAGTCCGCATCCGTGCACGCATCAGATCGAAGCGAAAGTGGTCCCCGCCGAGGCGCGCTGGACGAAGTGGTGGTGACCGGCTTCTGGAGTCATCACTGCAGGATCGCCGCCATGCGAGCGTTCAGCACCTCGTGTCACGTTCCGCGTCGGTGAGGCGGGCGGGCCGGTCGGCGAGCGGGCCGCCTGAGCGGAGCAGGGTTTCCAGGGTTCCCAGCGGTTCAGGGACGACGGTGTACCAGCTCCAGGTTCCGCGGCGTTCCCGTTCGAGGATGCCGGCGGAGACCAGCACACGCAGGTGATGACTGAGTGAGGGCTGGGGCATGTCGAACTCTTCGGCCAGGTCGCAGAAGCACGCTTCGCCGCCCGGCGAGTACCGCACGAGCGAGAGCAGGCGGATCCGGACGGGGTCCGACAACGCTTTGAACAGCTTCGCGGCGGCTTCTGCGTCGCCGGGGTCGACGACAGCGGCGGGTTCGGCCATGAGCAGGGTCACCGCGATCGGTTTGCGGGTACGGCCGGTCTCGCTCGCCACGGGCCCTCCTTCACTCCTGACGTCCCTCGAAGCTCACCATACCCGCTGAATTGACAAAGCTCGATCCAAGCTCTTCAATTGCATCGGCAGACTTCGATCCAGCTAGCCGTGTCTCCGAGGGAGATGTCATGACCTATGCCACCGAGGGCCTGCCTGGCCGTGAGGTGCTGGACCAGCTCGACCGGATCACCGACGAACTCACCGACAAGTTCCATGGCACGTTCGGCCGTGCGACGGTTGAGCGGTTTGTGGAGGAGACCTTCGGGCTGCTGGATCGCTCGGCGACGGTCAAGGTTCATCTTCCGACGCTGACCGCCCGTTTCGCCCGTCAGCGTCTGGTCGACCTCGCCAAGGTTGATGGGCTCACCTTGGTGACCGCGCCGCAGGTGCTGTTCGTGTGCGTGCACAACGTCGGTCGTTCCCAGCTGGCGGCGGCGCTGCTCAACCACCATGCCTTCGGGCATGTGATGGTCCGTTCCGCTGGATCGCAGCCCGCCGGCGTGATTCCGCCGGTCATCACCGAGGCGCTGGCGGAGCTGGACATCCAGCTCGCGGGCGCCTATCCGAAGCCGTTGACCGACGAGGTGGTCCGCGCGGCCGACGTCGTGGTCACGATGGGCTGTGGGGACGCGTGCCCGGTCTATCCGGGCAAGCGGTATCTCGACTGGGACGTGCCCGACCCGATGGGCCAGCCCTTGACCGTGGTCCGCGGGATCCGGGACGACATCGGCCGCCGCGTCCGGCACCTGCTCGACGAACTCACCGACTGACCTCTCCAGAGAAAGGAAACGGGCATGACCCGCACGCCTGAAGTGCTGTTCGTCTGTGTCCACAACGCGGGCCGGTCGCAGATGGCCGCCGCGCTGTTGCAGCACTACTCGCTCGGCCGCATCGCCGTCCGGTCCGCCGGGTCGGAGCCCGCCGAGAAGGTGAACCCGGCCGCCGCCGCGGCGCTCACGGAGTGGGGATTGGACATCACGGCCGAGGTGCCGACCAAGCTGTCCACAGAGGACGTCGAAGCGTCCGACGTGGTGATCACCATGGGATGCGGCGACACCTGCCCGGTGTTCCCCGGAAAGCGCTACCTCGACTGGCCACTGGAAGACCCCGCAGGGCAGGGCGTGGAGGCTGTGCGCCCGATCCGGGATGAGATCGACCGCCGCGTCCGTGGCCTGGTCGCCGAAATCCTCGACGCCTGACCCTCACTTTCCGACTTCCGCACTTCTGGAGACCAGCCCGTGACTCAAACCGCCGACAAGGCCGGTACCCCGGCCGACACCGACGTCCTGCACAAACTGTCCTTTCTGGACCGGTTCCTTCCCGTCTGGATCATCGTCGCGATGGGCGCCGGGCTGCTGCTGGGCAGCGTGATCCCCGGCCTGCAAGGCGTGCTGGACGCGGTGAAGATCGGGCAGGTCTCCTTGCCGATCGCGCTCGGGCTGCTGCTGATGATGTACCCAGTGCTGGCGAAGGTCCGCTACGACAAGCTCGACACCGTGACCAAGGACAAACGCACCATGGTGCTTTCCTTGCTGCTCAACTGGATTCTCGGTCCCGCGCTGATGTTCGCGCTCGCCTGGCTGATGCTGCCCGATCTGCCCGAGTACCGGACCGGGCTGATCATCGTCGGTCTTGCCCGGTGCATCGCCATGGTGATCATCTGGAACGACCTCGCCTGCGGTGACCGCGAGGCCGCGGCGGTGCTGGTCGCGCTGAACTCGGTCTTCCAGGTGATCATGTTCGGCGTGCTCGGCTGGTTCTACCTCGACCTGCTGCCCGGCTGGCTGGGCTTGGACACGACGACGCTGGACTTCTCGCCGTGGGAGATCGCGCTCAGCGTCATCATCTTCCTCGGCATCCCGCTCGCCGCCGGATACCTCTCCCGCCGCATCGGAGAACGCGGCAAGGGACGCGACTGGTACGAGGGGAAGTTCCTGCCCAAGATCGGCCCGATCGCGCTGTACGGCCTGCTGTTCACCATCGTGATCCTGTTCGCCCTGCAAGGCGACAACATCACCTCCCGGCCGCTCGACGTCGCCCGGATCGCGCTGCCGCTGCTGGTCTACTTCGCGATCATGTGGATCGGCGGCTACCTGCTGGGCAAGGCGTCCGGACTGTCGTACGAGCGCACCACGACACTCGCGTTCACCGCCGCGGGCAACAACTTCGAACTCGCGATCGCCGTCGCCATCGGCGTCTTCGGCGTCACCTCCGGGCAGGCACTCGCCGGTGTCGTCGGCCCGCTGATCGAAGTCCCGGTCCTGGTCGCCTTGGTCTACGTGAGTCTCTGGCTGCGCAAGCGCTGGACGACGAAAGCGCCCGCGGAGTGACCGGAGCCGCGCGGGTAGCGGTCATCGGCGGTGGCCAGGCCGGTCTCGCCGCAGGCTACTACCTGCGCCGCGCCGGTCTGGACTTCGTCATCCTCGACGCCCAGCCCGAGCCGGGCGGCGCCTGGACCCGCGGCTGGAACTCACTGCGGCTGTTCTCACCGGCGAGGCACAGCTCGCTGCCGGGCTGGCCGATGCCGCCCCACCCAGGGCCCGGATACCCGACCGCCCAACATGTTGTCGAGTACCTTGCCGCGTACGAGAAACGCTACGAACTCCCGATCTACCGCGGGGAGACGGCGACCGCCGTGTCCCGCGACGGCGACCGGTTCCAGGTGAGCACCGATACCGGGGCCTGGAGCGCCGAGGCGGTCATCAGCGCAACCGGAACCTGGTGGCGCCCGTTCCTTCCGCTCATGCCGGGCGGGTTCACCGGCCGTCAGCTGCACACGGTCGATTACCGGGGGCCGGAGGAGTTCGCGGGTCAGGACGTCGTGGTGGTCGGCGGCGGCAACTCCGGCGCGCAGATCGCCGCCGACCTCGCCCGTACGGCGAACCTGACCTGGGTCACCCGCCGCCCACCGCGCTACCTGCCCGACCACATCGACGGCAAGGCCCTCTTCGACGTCGCCACTCGGCGCCGCCAGGCCTTGGAGACCGGGCAGCCCGACACCGCCGGAGTCGCCGGACTGGGCGACATCGTCGCCGTCCCGCCCGTCCGCGAAGCCCGCGACACCGGGCTCCTACGGCCGAGCGCGATGTTCGCACGCCTGGACACTGACGGTCCTGTGTGGACGGACGGAACCCGGCAACACGCGGACGCGATCATCTGGTGCACCGGCTTCCGCCCCGCCCTGGGGCATCTCTCCCCGTTGCGGCTGCGCACCACGCGGGGCCGGATCCACACCGCCGATACTCGCGCGGTCGCCGAGCCCGGCCTGCACCTGCTCGGCTACGGAGACTGGACCGGACCGGCCTCGGCCACGCTCATCGGCGTCGGCATGACCGCCCGCGCCGCCATTGCCGACATCACGGCCTACCTAGGCGCCGCTCGCTAGCCTCCGCACGGTCGAGATCACGAGGCGGGTCGCCGCGACGAGCGTGTCGGTCTCCACACGGTCCGCGGTCTCGGCCGGGGTCTGATACCCGGGCATCCCCATGCCGATGCCGATGGCGGCGAGCCCGGCGGCGGCGTAGCGGCGGTTGTCCGAGGCCATTGCCCCCGCACGCAGCGGCACCCCGGTTTCCCTGCCCGCGTGGTCGAGCGCCGCGAGCAGGTCGTGCGCGGGCCCGCCCGCCTCGACCGCGGCGGCCTCGCCGAGCTGGGCGGCGCCGTCGACATTGATCACCACGGTGCCGGCGCGGACATCAGGCGCGTGATGCGCCGAACCCTGGGCACCGGCTTCCTCGGCGTCCAGGAACGTCACCGCCAATCCGGCGGCGGCGGGCAGCAGCGGCGCCAGCACACGGGCCGCTTCCAGGACGACGGCGACACCGGAGGCGTTGTCCGCGGCCGCGGGAAGCCGCTGCCCAGGATCGTCGCCCACGCCGTCGAAATGCGCGGTCAACAGCACGCTGATGCCCCCGGCCGCGGGCATGCGGAGAAGATGTTCACCCGCCGGTCACCACAACGGCGCCCTCCGGTCCGTCCGACGATTGAGCGAGGGACGCGCCTTCCTGGAAGAACCGCCGCAGGGTTGTGATCGACCTATCGCCAAGGTCATCTGCGGCGGAGCCCGGCGAGAAGGCGACAGTACTGTTACGTGAGAGTGTGGTCGGCGGCGCCGCCGACGGCGGATCGAGCATCCGGCGCGGTGGGCGGCAGGTGAAAGGAAACCGGTGTGGGTGAGCAGATGCAGATCGGCGAGGTGGCCGAGCGCACCGGGCTGTCGTTGCGGACGATCCGCTATTACGAGGAAGTCGGCCTGGTGGTCCCCAGTGCCCGCAGTCAGGGCGGTTTCCGGCTCTACACCGACCCGGACGTGGACCGGCTGGAACTGATCAAGCGGATGAAGCCGCTGGGATTCCAGCTGGAGGAGATGCGCGACTTGCTGGCCATTCTCGACCCGATCCCGGGGAGTCCCGAGATCGAGGACCCGGCGGCTCGTCTCGCGGAATTCGGTGAGACCGCCGAGAAGGCCTGCGTGGAGCTGCGCGCGAAGCTGGTCATCGCCGAGGAGTTCGCCGCCCTGCTGCGCTCGCACAACGCCACCGAAGAAACGTCGCGGTAGCCCCCGCGTCGGCGATCACCGGGTGCGCTCGGCGAAACACCTGCCAGGAGCGACGTTGTGGGTTGAACGTGATCCCGCCCTCATTCCGGCCTGGGGCCTTCGCGGGCGGATGATCTCTTCTCTAACGTAAGGTGAGAGTTGTCGACGGTGGTGGCGTCATGCTCACCAGTCCGCTGGGTCACCGACGCCCCGACTCCCGTCCTTTCGAGCCGAGGAGCTGTTCCTTGCCGGCAGAGCAGGTTGCCGTGATCGTTCCGGGTTAGCCCGCAGATACCAGGCGACGCCTGTACCGCTGACGGTGCGCGCCTCTCTCCCGCAGGATCTTTCAGCACGCCGTGATGGCGTGAGAGTGTTCCGCGCCCCGATGTGGCGCCCGAGAAAGTCAGGTTGTCTTTCTGTGTCGAGTCTTGTGTCCCAGGTGTCGACGCGCCTGCGCGGTTCGCGGCCGTCGTGGCTGTCGCCCAAGGTCGCCCGCACCGAGATCCTCGCCGGGCTGGTGGTCGCGCTCGCGTTGATCCCGGAGGCGATCTCCTTCTCCATCATCGCGGGCGTGGACCCGAGTGTCGGGTTGTTCGCCTCGTTCACCATGGCGGTCGTGATCTCGATCGTGGGCGGACGGTCGGCGATGATCTCGGCCGCGACCGGCGCCATTGCGCTCGTCGTCGCCCCCTTGGCGCGGGAACACGGACTCAACTATCTGATCGCCACGGTGATCCTGGGTGGTTTGTTCCAGGTCGTGCTCGGTTCGCTGGGCGTGGCGCGGTTGATGCGGTTCGTGCCGCGCAGTGTGATGGTCGGGTTCGTCAACGCGCTGGCGATCCTGATTTTCCTGGCGCAGGTGCCTGAGCTGATCGACGTGCCGTGGCCGGTGTACCCGCTGTTCGCGGGCGGGCTCGTGCTGATGGTGCTGTTTCCGAAGCTGACCAAGGTGATTCCCGCACCGCTGGTGTCCATTGTGGCCTTGACCGCGCTGACGATCGCCGCGGGCATCGCGGTCCCGACCGTGGGCGACAAGGGTGTCCTGCCCTCCTCGCTGCCGTCACTCGGTGTTCCGGATGTGCCGTTCACCTTCGCCACGCTCGGCATGCTCGCGCCGTACGCGCTCGCGTTCGCGCTGGTGGGGCTGATGGAGTCACTGATGACCGCGAAGCTCGTCGACGACATCACCGACACCCACTCCAACAAGACCCGTGAGGCGATCGGCCAGGGTGTCGCCAACATCGTCACCGGCTTCTTCGGCGGCATGGGCGGCTGCGCGATGATCGGGCAGACCATGATCAACGTGAAGACCGCCGGCGCCAGGACTCGCCTGTCCACGTTCTTGGCCGGGACCTTCCTCATGGTGTTGTGCATCGTCTTCGGCCCGCTGGTATCGCAGATCCCGATGGCCGCGCTAGTCGCGGTGATGGTGCTCGTCGCGTTCGGCACCTTCGACTGGCACAGTGTCGCTCCGGGCACGCTCAAGCGGATGCCGTGGGGCGAGATCATCGTCATGGTCGTCACCGTGGCCGTCGTGGTGGCCACCGACAACCTCGCGATCGGCGTGGTCGTCGGTTCGATCACCGCGATGGTGATCTTCGCGCGCAGGGTGGCGCACTTGGTCGAGGTGACCGCCGTGGTCGATCCGGACGGCACCCAGGTCGTGTACGCCGTCACCGGCGAGTTGTTCTTTGCCTCCAGCAACGACTTGGTCTACCGGTTCGACTACGCGAACGATCCGGACAAGGTCGTCGTCGATCTCACCGACGCGCACATCTGGGACGCCTCCACCGTCGCGGCCCTCGACGCGATCACCACCAAGTACGAGTCACGGGGCAAGACCGTCGAGATCGTCGGGCTGAACAAGCACAGCGCACGGATGCACGGGAAGCTCTCCGGCGAACTCTCCGGCAGCCACTGACACAGGCCGGACAGTGAGGGGCGGAGCCGTCACGGCTCCGCCCCTCACTCGTTCGATGCGGCGGTCGAGTGTGACAGGGTCGCCACGCTTTCCCCGTTGTGCGCCGAAAACAGTGCGTGCACGTGATAGCGCAACACCGCGGTCGCGCCGTCCACATCCTGTTGTCCGATCAGGACACTGGTGCCCAGGCCATGGCTGAGCGTCACCAGGCGAGCCGCCTCCAGCGATACGTCCACGCCCGGCGCCAGCTGCCCGTCGGCCTGTGCGCGACGCAGCGCATTAGCGAGCTGCCGGTGGATGTCGTCCACACTGGACGCGAACGGTTCGGCGCTCAGCTGGGAATCGGTCATCGCCAGCACCGCGTACGAGGCGCCGACCAGATGGAAGACCCGGCTTTCCTCGTCCGACGGCAGTGCCTCGGCGAGGAACGCCTCGACGAAGTCCCGCGGGGGCACCGGATCCGGTAATCCGGCGAGACGCGCTGCCCACCGCTGACGGCTCCGTCGTTCGAGATGCCTCAACGCACCCAGCAGCAGCTGCTCTTTGGTGTCGAAGTAGTACTGAACGAGCCTCAGTGACACTCCTGATTCGGCGGCCACTGCGCGCATCGTGACCGCGTGCAGCCCTTCTCGCGCGGCGACCCGGACCAGCGCCTCGGCGATCTGAGCACGCCGTTCCTCATGGTCGACGGTCCTCGGCATCAGGCGGCCTCCTTCACGCAGGAGCTATGATACAAGCGTATATGATACGCATGTATCACAATGCGGCCGGGAGGCGTGGTGGGTTTTCGTGACCTCGAAGCCAGTGGCCCGGCGGCGAGGACCGCTGGGCCGCGGGTGGTGCTGGCGCTGGCGTGTGCGGCGCAGTTCATGGTCGTGCTCGACATCTCGGTGGTGAACGTTGCCCTGCCGTCGATCCAGCGATCGCTCGGTTTCGACGACGCGGATCAGCAGTGGGTGGTCAACGCCTACGCGCTGACGTTCGCCGGGCTACTGCTGCTCGGCGGGCGGCTGGCGGACCTCTACGGTCGCAGGCGGGTTTTCCTCGCCGGGCTCGCGTTGTTCTCCGGTGCGAGTCTGGCGGGTGGTCTGGCGGATACCGCGGGGTTGCTGATCGCCGCTCGTGCGGTGCAGGGCGTGGGTGCGGCCGTCCTGGCACCGGCCACGCTGACGGTGCTCACCGCCACTTTCCCCGAAGGCTCTGGTCGTACTCGTGCACTGGCGATGTGGACCGCGGTGGGAGTTGCCGGCGGTACCGCGGGAAACCTCATCGGTGGGGTGCTCACCGAGTACCTCTCCTGGCGATCGATCCTGCTGATCAACGTCCCGATCGGTGCCGGAGCCATCATGCTCGCCCTGCGGTATCTCTCCGGTGGCGGCCGTCCGGCGACGCGCCCACGGCTCGACCTGGCGGGCGCGGTCCTGGCGACACTGGGGCTGACCGCGCTGACCTACGGCATCACGCAGTCCCATGACGCGGGCTGGGACGCGGCGGTGACGGTGGTGAGCTTGCTGGCAGGGGTCGCGGCGTTGGCGGGATTCGTCGTGGTCGAGGCGCGCTTCGCCGCGGTCCCGGTCATTCCGTTGCGCCTGTTCCGGGGACGGGCGATCAGTCTCGGGAACGTGGTGATGCTGCTGGCCGGGGCTTGTCTCAACCCGATGTGGTTCTTCCTGACCCTGTCGATGCAGAACGTCCTGCACTACAGCCCGCTGCTGACCGGCCTCGGGTTCCTGCCGCACACCGTGGTCACCATCCTGGTCGCCGCCCGTGTCACCCCGTGGCTGATGCGGCGCGTCGACAGCCGGACCCTGATCGCGATCGGCGCTGTCCTCGCCGCCGCCGGATTCGTGTGGCAGAGCCTGCTGACACCGGACAGTGGCTACCTGGCCGGGATCCTCGGCCCGGCGGTCGTGTTCTCGATCGGCGGCGGCTTGCTCAACACGCCGATCACCACCATCGTGACCTCCGGGGTCGACACGTCGGACGCCGGTGCCGCCTCAGGGCTGATGAACACCACCAAACAGGTCGGCGGTGCGCTCGGCCTGGCCGTCCTGGTCACCGTCGCGGGCAGCCACACCGCCGGCACCGAAGCGCTTTCCGCCGCCTACAGCCGCGCGTTCGTGGTGATCGCGGCACTCATGGTCATTGTGGCCGCGCTCGCCTACGCCCTGCCGTCACAACGAGACGGCGCTATCCGGTAGCCGACCGGCTGTGATGGAGGTGGCAGCGCCGGCCACCGAGCGGGCGGCCGCTGTGAACAAGGAGCCGGTACCCCCCCCGGATCCTTAGCAGCCGGTGGTCTTCTCGGCGGTCCGTGTACAGACGGCGATGACCGCGATCGTCAAGCATACGGTCATGGTGGCGGCCATCGGCAGAACGCTCGACTCGCCGAACGCTCCAACGATCGGGGAGGCGGCGGCGCCGATAAGGAATTGGCTGCTGCCCAGCAGCCCCGACGTCGCCCCGGGCGCGTCCCGGCCGAGGTTTTGTGCCGCGGTGATCACGGCGGGGAAGAACACGCCGAACGCCGTGATCGCGACGAACAGGCACGCCCACGTCACCACGACACCGGCCAGACCTCCAGCGGCTGTCAGCACCAGGATCACCGTCGCCGTGCCCGCTACCGCCGAACCGCCGACGAGTGGCACACGCAGACCGGCACGGTCGGCGATCCGCCCGGACGCCACCGATCCCAGCAGATTGCCGAGCGCGTTCACCCCATAGACGACGCTGGTGAGGGGCGCCGACATGCCGAAGATCCCGGTGAACACGAACGACGTCCCGGCGATGTAGGCGAACACGGCCGCGTTGCCGAACGCCAGGCCCAGGACCAAGCGCGTCAACGCGGCCCGGCGAACCAGACCCGCGATCCGGCCCAGCGTCACCGCCAGCCCGCCACGGCTGCGACGCTGCAGGGGCAGGGATTCCGGAACCCAGGCAGCGACACCCGCGACCAGCAACGCGCCGAGCGCTGCCAGGACAACGAAAACCTCCCGCCAGGAGCCGAGCGTCAGGATCGCCCCGCCCAGCAGCGGCGCCAGGATCGGCGCGGCGGAACTGATCGCCCCTAGCGTCGCGAAACCTCGCGCCGACCCGCGGTCATCATGGGTGTCGGTGACCACCGCGCGGGCCACGACCAGCCCAGCCGCACCCGTGACACCCTGAAGCACCCGCCCGGCGATGAGGATCTCCATACTCGGGGCGAGCGCGCACGCCACCGAACACAGCGTGAACCCGGTGCCGCCGCCGAGGAGAACCCGGCGTCGCCCGAGGCGATCTGACAGCGGCCCGAACAGCAGTTGGCCGAGCACCACGCCGGCAAGAAACCCGGCGAGCGACGCCTGGGCCTGGCTCGGCGACGCGCCGAGGGAAGCGGCGAGCGCGGGCAAACCGGGGATGTACATGTCGGTGGCCAGCGGCGCCGCCGCGGACAAACCCCCAAGTACCCCCAGCAGCCGCAGCCGCCCCCGCTCGCGGACCGCGCTCCCGCTCACAACGGCGGCGCCGCGCCGAGAGCGGGCTCGCCGTCCGGATCGCCCTGAAAGCTGGCCGCGCGCAGCAACAGGTCCGCGGCGATCCCGACCACAGCGAGCTCGGCGTCGGACAACGTGCCGGCCAAGGCCTGGGCCAACCAGGCGTTTCCGGCCCGGACATGGTCCTCGAGCGCGGCGAGCCCGGCCTCGGTGATCAGGGCACGCTGAGCCCGGCGATCGTCCTCGTCCGGTATTCGCCTGATCCGCTCCTCACCGGCCAGCTGGTTCAGAACCCGGGTCAGCGACTGCGGCTGCACACCCTCGATCCGCGCCAGCGTGGTGACGGTGAGCGGGCCACTGTGTCGCAGATTCGCCAGCACCGAGGCGGCCAACCGGGTCAGAGGCCGCTCGGCGCCACTCTGCGCGCGCAACCGGCCCGCCACTCGCGACATCGCCCATCTGGTCCGCTGCGCAACATCATCCGCTTCGGTCACAATACCAAGCTAACACTTGCTAAAAAGCAGCGCAAACGTAGCAGTTCTCTGTTTAAAGCGAAGCTTTTAGGTGCCAAATGACGGTGTCGCGCTGGCGTCGAGGGGCGAGATCGGGAGGGCCGAGGTGAGACAAAGATCGTCTCCCCGTTCCCTGATCAGCCGAAGGAGCAGGCAGTAACCGCGCGGGGGTGTGCTCAGGGGGCTTGCGGCCAGGTGAGGTTCGCCGTGGCCGGTGTTGCCTAGCTCGGTCTGACAATAGGCATGCCGATGCTCACGGGGGCGGCGCGGTTCGCGGTGTGGCGGTCGAGGGCGGCTAGCTTCGCGTGCGCGGCCTTGAGGCTGACAGTGAGGCCGTCGATCTCTCCTCGACATCCGTTGTGTCGCAAGGTTTCGATCGCCGCCCATGCCCAGAAGCGTTCGTCCTCCCGGTGGGTCGGGTTGATCTTCTCGCCGGTGCCGAGATCGCGGACGTTCTGTGCCCACTCTCGCTGCGGGCTGGTGGGTTCGAAGCGCTGGTAGAGCCGCCCAGAAACTGTGAACTCCGTGCCCGGCGGGTGCTGCTGTGCGGTGGACAGCAGTTCCGCGGTGTCGGTCATGGCGCGGTGGGCGGTGTCGACCAGGATCTGCAAATGAGGCATCCGGTCACGGCTACGTTGGTGCATGCGGGTCCGGGCCGCGCGCTGCGCCTTGGCGAATCCGCGGCAGTCGCTCTTGCGGACCGGGCTCGGGACTGCCCATCGCGCCCAGCTCGCATCCTCCAGGGCCCATGTCCCGTGTCGCGCATGCTGTGGGATACGCGACGCCGAGTGCTTTCCTAGCGGCATTCCGTCGCACAGTGGGAACTTCGCCCAAGCGCTACCTCAACGGCGGTTGAGCCGTCAGATGAGCGTTTGGACGGAGGTTTGTCGAGGGTCAGCATGTGGACGGGGACACTGCGCTAGGACCGACCTTGCCGCTCTGGGCACGAACGCCAGCGGAGCGCTTCACGCCCGTGCGTTCGGCGCGGATGCCGGGTTGATCCGGTGGCTCTGGCGGGGCGAGTAGGCCCAACGACTCCCAATGCCGCAGCACGTGAGTGGCCGGCCCGAACCGTTGTGCGACCTCTCCGATGCTCAAGTCCGCAGTGCTTGACTTCATATCGCCATCAAGTCGCAGCATGGCGGCCATGTCCAACGACACGACCACACAGCCCGAGACCACCCGGCCTGACGACGCGACCGGCTCGTTGATCCGGATGCTGGACGTCGTCGACAACCTGCCTGGCGCCGCCGAGTTGCGCTCCGACACGTACGACCTCCTCGCTCTGGCTCCTGGGCAGGCAATCGTTGACGTCGGGTTCGGTGCAGGTCGCGTGGTCGCCGAGCTCGGCGACCGATCTGCGGGTCAAGCCCGACGCGGCTGGGTGTCCTCTGAGTGGCACGTCTCGGTCCCGGGCACTTGCCCCGCACCGACGGGGCTCCTGGGGCGACCTGTGAATCGCAAGGTTATCGTCAGGTGGACTCACCGGCGGCTCCGGCAGACTGAGCTTTGGGCGGCGTTCGCCGGGCAAAGCGTCCGCGACATACTGGAGCGCTGACGAGATGAAATCTTGGACGCGCGACGTCCGGGCCATCGCCGAGAATCGCAGTGTAGTACTGGCCGTCGCCGACGCCCTCGTGTTCTTGATCGGCCTATGGCTGCTGTTGTCCCCGTTCACGTCGGACGATCCGGTCGGTGAGGTCGACCCGCTGACCGGTTTGGTGGCTGGTGCAGCTCTCGTCGCGGTCGGTGCGGCTGCTCTCGCCGAGCCGGGCACGAGGCGGGTTTGGTGGCCGATCCAGCCGGTCAGTGCGGGCTGGCTGCTCCTGGCCCCGTTTCTGCTCGGCCGTGACACTCTTCCCGGTTTCGACGCCGGAATAGCCGCGGTCTCACTGCTTGCTTTATGGGCAGTCAGAGAGAAACGAATGCTATAGGGAATATCGCAGGTTCCTCGCACCGCCATTCTCCGGCCAGTTACGTCGGTTGGGCACGCCCAATTCGCTCTAGGTCCATAGTGGACAGCTGGATTCGATGTGGCCCAAGTGAGTTACAGGTGGGCCTGGCGTGTGGCACGATCCGGGTCGTCACATTCGCCTTTCTTGGAGGGTTCTGCAGTGCGGTCGTACGATGTCTTGGCCGAATCGGCGGCGCCACCGGCGGTCGTGTGGGCATTGTTGCTGGACCCGAGGATGTGGTCCGCCTGGTCACGCGCCGGTGAACTGGACGTCAGCAGTTCGAGCGGCCTCTCCCCGGACGGGCGTGACGGAGTCGGTGCCATCCGTGTCTTCCGCTCGGGTAAGGCGGTCATCCGGGAGCGGATCACGAGCCTCACGCCTGGTCGGCGGTTCGCATACGAGGGGCTGGAGGGTCCGCATATGGCCGACCACCAGGCGACGATCGACCTCCACGAGGTGCCTGGCGGTGGAACACGGATCCGTTGGCAGGGAACGTATTCAGCTCGTGGCATGGGGCGCTGGTCGTCAGAGAGGCAGGTCCAGCGCACGATGTCGAAGATCGCCACAGGGCTTGCCGAGTATGCCTCTGGTGAAATCGTAAGGTGATTGTCAGGTTCAGGTGCGTAGTTCTGCGGCAAGCTGGTCGCCGTCCGGCGAATGCCGGAGGGCGTATGCGACAGCTCGGAAAGCGCGGCGATGATCGATCGGCGAAGCCCAGGTATGGACCGTGAGGTGGCCAGACGGTGAACTCTGGTCGCGATCTTGGCCGCACCGGAGTGTGAAGCGGCTGCCGTGGATGTGCTGACGGGTCTGGAGCAACGTGCCTGGTGCGCGCTCGCGGCCGAACCCGTTGCCGCACGGTCGTACTACGAGAGGGTTCTCGATGACCGCATCGTGCTGTTGCTGATCGACCAGCGGCCCATCCAGGAGCGTGAGGCGGCTTTGGTCGCCTTGTGCGGGGTGCGGTGGAAGGCGTGCAACCTCGATGGTTTGAGCGCGACAAGGCTTAGTCTCGCCGTCGGCACGGTCAACTACCGCATCGCTGCCATCAAAGATGGGGTGCCTTACTCAGCGCGGGTGAGCAGTGTTTACGTTCGCCGGGACGATGGCTGGAAACTGACCTTTCACCAGCATATGAGTCGGTAGGTCGCTGTCGCCATTTTCGTCGTCGTGACCAGCCTGCCGTTGATGGTGCCGGCTGGATCGGCGAGAAGCGAATCGATGCCGGTGGAACTGCTCGTGGCATGAATGTCGTATGTGTGGGCGTACACAGTCCTGATCGGACACGATGCCGGTCGGCCGGCGCTCTCATCGGCCGCCAAGTGTGCGGAGCACACGGAACCGAGCCAGCCGATGCAGCGTTTCTCCCATGGCATCGGGTGCGACCTGGCCTTCGAGATCGGCGTGGGCCGAGCACACGATCTGGCTGACGGCCGATTCGGTCATCGAGGACGCGAATTCGCGGGCAAGCCATTGGCGGACTTCGTCGGCGATGTCGTCGGGATGGTGATCGCGGACGGGCATGTCCCTCTCCTCCTTTCGACGACTTCCTCATTGTGTTGGAGATGCAGGAGTCTGCACCTGACGACTGCCTGACGATCGCGTCGGACTCAGGGGCGGTGAGGGTGGAGCTGTCCGGCTGGAGACCGTGGGGGTGGTGCTTGGTGCGAGGGTGGTGATGGGTTCGGGTTCGTCCTGGTCGGTCACACCGCAGCCGCCGAAGCAGAGGGTGGCGGTGATAGCGAGGATCATCGGACGGAGTTTCACGCGGTCGCCTCCGGTAGTTCGACGATGAAGCGTGCGCCGCCGCCGGGCCGGTCTTCGACCCAGACGGTGCCGCCGTGCCGGTGGACGTGGTCGGCGACGATGGCCAACCCGAGTCCGCTGCCGGTGTCGCGGTCGCGGCGGCCGGAATGCAGGCCGCGGGCGAAGCGTTCGAAGATGCGCTCCCGGAGGGCTGGTGGGACGCCGCTGCCGGCGTCGTCCACTTCTATCCTCGCGTGGTCGTCCCGCCGCCGAAGGGTCACGGCGACAGTGCCTCCGCCGTAACGGTCGGCGTTGTCGAGCAGGTTGGTGACGACCCGGTCGATGCGGCGGCGGTCGGCGAAGACGAGCGGGATGTCGGGAGCGGCGTCGACAGGGACATCGGACTTGCCTCTGCTGTCGAGGACGTTGTGCACCAGTGCGTCGAGATCCACCAGTTCAGCCGGGCCTTCGTCGTCCTGGTCCGCGCGGGAGATTTCGAGCAGGTCGACGACCATGCCTTGGAAGCGGTGCAGTTCCGAGCTGAGCAGACCGAGGGCTTTGCGGGCGGTCGGATCCATCGTGTCCTGGCGACGGGTCAGGACCTCGGTGACGTTGACCATCGTGGTGAGAGGCGAGCGGAGTTCGTGGCTGACATCCGCGGCGAAGCGCTTGTCACGGCGGACCCGTTGCTCGAGTTGTTCGGTCGTGGTGTTGAAACTGGTGGCGAGGGGGGCGAGATCGGGGTCGTTCTGGTGGGGGAGCCGGGTCGTCAGATCTCCACGTGCCACACGGGCTGCGGCTCCGCGGAGTGCGGAGAGTGGGCGCAGGGCACGTTTGGTGGTCCAAGCGCCGAGCAGGATTCCGAACAGCGCGGCCACGACGGTGCCCGTGATCAGCAGGATGCTGAGATAGCGGAAGGTTCGATCCAGCTCGAGCAGCGGGTACAGCTCGACGTAGATGCTGTCGCCGTTGCCGACCGGGGTCGCGATGGCGAGCACGGGTATGCCGTCGGCGGCGAAGCGTTGCCGGGCTGCGACACCGTCTCTCGCGCTTTTCAGCAGGGCGGCAGGGATGGCCGTGGGCTCGATCTGCCGTCCGCTGGTAAGCCAGCCGTCGGGGCGGGACAGCAGAATCGAGGAGTCCGGACCGCTGGCGAGCCCGGTCAAAAGCTCGTTGAGATTGTCGGAATGTTCAGCCAGTGCCTTGTTGACCAGGTCGACGTTGACTTCCGACTGCCGCAAGGTGCTCTGTTCACGCTGGTCGAGCATGTAACCGGTGGTCAGGTTCCAGGTCGCGGCACCGAGCACGCTCATCACCAGCGCCAGGCCGAGACCGAACGCGCCGGCCACGCGCCAGCGCAGGGAAAGCCGCCGCAGCGCCGACCGGAACCCGACCCGGCTCATGATCCCGGAGCGATTTGATAACCACGCCCGCGTACGGTCAGCACCAGGCTCGGATCATCGGGATCGGGTTCGACCTTGCGGCGCAACCGTCTGATGTGGACATCCAGTAGCCTCGTGTCGCCGAAGTAGTCGTGTCCCCACACGCGCTGCAGCAATTGCTCTCTGGTGACTACCTTTCCCACGGCAGTGGCCAGTTCGGCGAGGAGGCGGAACTCGGTGCGGGTCAGATGCACCTGGTTCCCGTCCCGGTGCACGCTTTCCTCATCGGGCCGGATTTCCAGGCCGCCCACGGTGATCCGGGTCGGGGGAGGGGGTGCGGTGCGGCGGAGCAGCGCGCGGATCCGGGCCGCGAGTTCACCGGCCACCAGCGGTTTGGTGACGTAGTCGTCCGCGCCGGCTTCGAGGCCCGCGATCACGTCCTGGGTGTCCGCGCGGGCGGTGATCACGATGATCGGCAGGGTGCCTTGATCGCGCACCGACCGGCACACGGTGAGGCCGTCGATGCCTGGCAGCATGAGGTCGAGCAGAATGACGTCGAATCGGCTGTCCGCGAGTAGTTCGAGCCCGTCTTCGCCGGTTTCAGCGCACTCGACGTCGAAGCCTTCGTCGGCCAGCGCGAGGCTCAAGGCCTCGCTGATCATCACGTCGTCCTCGACCAGAAGAACACGGGTGGACACAGTCGGTATCTCCTTCCACCGGCCAGGCTAACAGCCTCCGATCGTAAGGCACTCGTCAGTTTCAGGGGGTCCGGTTCATGCCAGGGTGGAATCACGCTCACCGAAACACGGGAGGACCAAGCCCATGACCGCCGACGTTTTCACAACGCGCGCCGAAGTCACCCCCAGAACGGAAACTCATCCGAGGGTGCGACGGCTGCGCGATGACGCGGATCGGGCGTGGGCCATCGCGGACGGCCATCGAACCTTGGCCGCGGAAATCGAGGCAGGAGGTGAGCCAGACGCGTTCCGCCGCGCGAAGGCGCAGCACTTGCTCGGCGAAGTGGCCGCACACCACGGATTCGCCTATCACGAACTCGCCAACGCCGCCGAAGCCCGCACCGGAGCGAAAATCCATCCGCGCGAGTCTCCACAATGGAGGATCTTGATCGATCGCTCCTTCGCGGCTGTCCGTCGCGCCGAGGCACATCACGAACGCGCGGCGGCGTTTTCGGCTCGAACCGCAGGAGACGAAGCGGCTGCCCGAAGGCACGAGATCGCGGCACGTGAGGCGGACAGCCGTGCGGTGGATTCGCTCGGAGAAACCGGCGACCTTCTGTCGTGACAACGGTTTGGCATAGAAGCACCGGTTGCCGCGACGACAGAAGGTATGAACGCGTGAGCGCCGGGTGATCCGGTGAACCGGTCGATCGTGGCACTCCGTCAGAACCTGGTTGTCATATTCGGCGCCGGAAATGCTCCGTCAATGTCGAAGTCAAGCGGGTGCAGGACCGCTAGTTCGATACGAGGTGGAAGTCGAAGGCCTGGGCGATGCTGCGCTCGTCGACGTCCGTGAATCGCCGGGACACCCCGAACGGCGGCATCGCTACCAGGTCGCCAGGATCTGCGAGGTCGACCCATCGGGCGCCGCCGGGTGGTCGGGCTCCGCGGTCGTTCGCCAGTGAGGACCTCCGCCGCCGGCCTCCTTCGGCGCTCAGGATGACGCGCGCTTGCTCGACTGGCTGGCCCGTAGGTTGGAGCGACTCGAGTGAGCGGATTCAGGCGAAGACGAAGTACCGCAGCCACAGATAGGGCGCCGCGACGAGCACGGTGATCAGTGTGACGAGAGCGCCCTTCTTGGTGAATTCCCAGAAGGAGATGGGACTCCCGGCGCGGGCGGCGATCCCGAGGACGACGACGTTCGCGCTCGCGCCGATCGCGGTGGCGTTGCCGCCGAAGTCGGCGCCGAGGGCCAGCGACCACCAGAGGGCTTCGGAATGGGTGGGATCGGCGATGCTGTTGGTGAGGTCGAGGACCAGCGGGCTCATCGTCGCTACGTAGGGGATGTTGTCGACGACGCCTGACAGAAGCGCGGAGACGCCGAGGACGAGCATGACGGCCAGGAGCGCGTTGCCGCCGGTCGCGTCGGCGGCGAGTTTCGCCAGGTCGCCGATGACGCCGGTTTTCACCAAGGCGCCGATCATGATGAACAGGCCGGCGAAGAACAGCAGTGTTTCCCATTCGACGCCGGCGAGGTAGTCCTTCGGCTTGGCTTGGGACAGGAGCACGAGGGCTCCGGCGCCGAGCAGGGCGACGACCGACGGTTCGATGTGGAAGATCGAGTGGCCGATGAACGCGGTGAAAACGGCCAGGAGCACGACGCCGCATTTGACGAGGAGCTTCTTGTCGTGAATGGCTTCGCGTTCGTTGAGGGCCATGACATCGGCGACCCGTTCCGGGTCGACGGTGAAGGAACCGCGGAAGAGCCTCGGCAGGACCAGGCAGAAGACGACCAGTTCGATGGCCACGATCGGTGCCATGTTGACGAGGAAGTCGTTGAACGTCAGGCCGGCTCGGCTGCCGATGATGATGTTCGGCGGGTCGCCGATCAGGGTCGCGGCGCCGCCGATGTTCGAGGCCATGACTTCGGCGATCAGGAAGGGCACCGGCTTGATGTCGAGCCGATCGCAGACCAGGAGGGTCACCGGGGCCATCAGGAGCACCGTGGTGACGTTGTCCAGGAACGCCGACGCGACCGCGGTGATGAGCACCAGCAGAAGCATGATCCGCAGTGGCGAGCCCTTGGCGCGTTTGGCGGCCCAGATCGCGGTGAACTCGAAGACGCCGGTCTTCCGGAGGACTCCGACGATGATCATCATGCCGAGCAGCAGGAAGATGACGTCCCAGTCCACACCTGTGTCGTGGGAGTAGAACGCGTCCTCGGAGTCGAGCACGCCGAGGCCGAGCACGATGCCCGCGCCGACGAGTGCGGTGACCATCTTCGGGATCTTCTCGGTGGCGATGAACAAGTACGCCACCACGAACACGATGATCGCGACGGCGGCGCTCATGCCACGTCCTCGTGAACGGAATCAACGGCGAATACCGGCCGAAGACACTGCCAGATCACTTGTACTCTCACCGATTCCTGTCCGTGCCGACCGCCCCGACCCGGTCAGGGACGGGGTATGCCGACCAGACTTCCCGGCGCTCCACGCGTCAAGATGCCGTAAACGAGAAGCAGAGGCAACCCGGACAATCGCGACTCCGTCCAGTGGATTCGGTGATGGTGCCGTCCTGTACTCTGGATTGTGCCGGTGATCACAGTGATGTGAGATGGAGAGCTTATGTCCGGACTGCTCGGTCCACTCGCGTTGATCGCCGTGTTCGTCGTCCTGATGGCCGCGCTCCGCCTCATGCACCTGCGGCAGAGACGCGGAGAATCGCCGAATCACACCGGAGTCTCGTCGGGCCGTAAAGAATCGAACAGTAACGACGGATGACCCGGGCACACCTGCCCGGACGGTCGTAGTCTTGCGCTATGCAAGCCAGCGAGATGGCCGAGGAATTCCCGGTCGTGGACATGGATTCCGACGCGCTCGACGCGGCGCGGCTTCTCGCGGAGCACCGCCTGCCCGGCATCGTCGTGACCGACCGGAGTGGCTGCCCTCAGTCGGTCCTGCCCGCTTCAGAGGTGGTCCGTTTCCTGGTGCCGACCTATGTGCAGGACGACCCGTCACTCGCCGGTGTCCTCAACGAGTCGATGGCCGATCGTGTCGCCGACAAATTGGGCGGCCGCAAGGTGCGGTCGTTGCTTCCGGAGGAGCCCGCCGAGCTGCCGCGGGTGAACTCCGACGACACTATCATCGAGGTCGCCGCGATCATGGCGAGGCTGCACTGTCCACTGGTCGCGGTGATGCAGGACAAGACGCTGCTCGGCGTGATCTCCGCGTCCCGCCTCCTGGAGCTGGCGCTCGCCCCACAATGATCAGCTGATCTCGGTTAGTGCTCCGGTCTTCACGTCGTAGACGAAGCCACGAACATTGTCGGTGTGCAGGAGAAAATCTGACCGCTTCACGCGTTGCATCGAGCGGCGGACGCTGTCGGAGACTTCGCGGAACGCCTCGACCGCCCAAGTCGGTCGCAGTCCGGTGTCGGCTTCCAATTCGTCTTTGAAGTCGTCTTCGGTCACCAGCGACAACCCGCAGTCGGTGTGCTGCACGATCAGGACCTCGCGGGTGCCCAGCTTCCGCTGGCTCAGCGCGAGCGAGCGGATCACGTCGTCGGTGACTACTCCGCCGGCGTTGCGCAGCACATGCGATTCGCCCTGGATGAGACCGAAGATCTCGAACACCCGCACGCGTGCGTCCATGCAGGTCAGGATGGTCACCTGCAGGGAAGGCCGGGGCGAACGCCGATCGCCTGGCACCGCGTCGCCGAGTTCGTCATTGCGTTTGAGCAGTACGTCGATCGCGGTCATGACTTCCCATCGTTCGGCCGGTTCGCGGCACTGGGCGCGTTCCTGATGACGGCGGTGAGTTTGCCGCGCTGTTCGTCGTTCGCGAGCGCGGTCAATTTGTGCTCGACGTGCGGCGGCAGGTCTTTGAAGTCGAGTTCCACGTCGGATCTGTGGGAGTGGTCGATGAAGGTCAGCAGTCCCTTGGCTCCGGACATGTCCATGTAGCTCACGTGCTGCAGGCTGAGCGACAGTTTCGGCTCGTCGTCGCGCAGTCTGGTCAAGACGCGGTCTATGGAGAGGAACGACAGAGGGCCCTCGATGTGGTAGGTACCGGTCTCGTCGTAGATGACCGAAGCCCTGCTTCGGCGCGATTGCACGAAGTGCACGATGAGCGCCACGGCCACGCCGACCGCGACCGCCACGGTCAGATCGACGAGGACGGTGATGATCATCGTCGCGAACATCACGACGACATCGCCCCTGGGTGCGACATGGGTTTTGCGGAGGCTTTCCCAGTCGAACATGCCGATCGCGGTCAGGATCAAGATCCCCGACAGCACGGCGAGGGGGATGTACTGGACGACCGCGCCGAGACCGGCCACCAGTGCCAGCAGGATGACGCTGTGGGTCGCGGCCGACACCGCGGTGCTGCCGCCGCTTCTGACGTTGACCACGGACCGGACGGTCGCCCCCGCGCTGGCCAAGCCGCCGAACAGCCCGCTGGCCATGTTGCCGAGACCCTGGCCGACCAGTTCGCGATTGCTGCGGTGCCGACGGCCCGTGATGTTGTCCATCACGACCGAGGTCAGCAAGGAGTCGATCGAGCCCAGCAGCGCGATGCTCAGGGCGGGCAACACGAGGGTGAGGATCAGCGAACCGCTGAACTCCGGGATGGTGAGGGAGGGAATCGATTCGGGGATCTGGCCGATGTACTCGACCGTGCCGTTGAGGGAAACCGGCCCGATCCGAAGGTTCTGCAGCACGGGCCCCGCGAACGACAAAACGGCGGTGATGATCACGAGCGCGATCAGGCTCGCCGGGATGGACTTGACCACCCGTGCGGCTACGAGCATGAGCACGATCGTGGCTGCCACCACCAGGAAGCTCTTCTGCACCTGGTCGAGCTCGCCCAGGATGATGATCAGCGCGATCCCGCCCATGAACCCGGACACCACCGGGTGCGGGATGAAGCGGATGAGAGAACCGAGCCGGCAGACGCCGAACAGGATCTGAAGCGCGCCGGCCATGATGAACGCGAGAAACGCGCCTTCGAGTCCGTGCGCCGCGATGACACCGGTGGCGACCACGGTGATCGGGCCGGTCGGACCGGTCACCTGCGCCGGTGTTCCTCCGAAGACCGCGGCGAAGAATCCGGCGAAGATCGCGCCGTATAGGCCGACGAGGGCTCCTTCGGAGGTGCCGGTCGCGGTGATGCCGAAGGCGATCGCCAGTGGCAGCGCCACGATGGCCACGGTCAGCCCGGCAAGGAGTTCTCTGGCGAAACGCTGGAGCATCGGTCCCCGCTCGTCGGCATGCGTTTGACCCGGCCCTCGGTGGGCCAAGCCGCCGACCAGACTTCCCGGCACTCCTGGGCGTAAAGATGCCCTAAAAGAGTGTAAAGGTCCAGTAAAGAAGGCTTGCGGTCGAGATCCTCACGCCGACGGCCTAACCGACGCTCGATCGTCCGCGGCATGGTTGAAATGACCGATTTGCCGTACTCTGCGGAGATGCACGCCGCCGTCATGGCCGAGAAGTTCCCGGTAGTGCGCCTCGATTCGCTCGCGCTGCAGGCGGCTCGGCTTCTTGCCGAGAACCGGCTACCCGGGCTCGTCGTCACCGCGGCCGATGGGCGGCCCTACACGGTCTTGCCCGCCTCGGACGTGGTGAAATTCCTGGTGCCCGCCTACGTCCAGGAGGCACCCACGCTGGCCGCGGTGCTCTCCGAATCGATGGCCGACCGGGCCGCGGACAAGCTGGGCGGCAAGACGGTCCGCGACGTCCTTTCCACTCGGCCTTCTGAACTGGCTGTTGTCGAGCATGACGACAACATCGTGGAAGTCGCCGCGACGATGGCTCGGCTGCGCTGCCCGCTGGCCGCGGTCTTGCGTGACGGCACGATGATCGGTGTGATCACGGCGTCCCGGCTGCTGGAACTCGTGCTCTCGTCGGACTGACTGCTCGTCAAGCGGCCTCGCCTTGACTGAACTGAACAAGTGTTCAATACTCTGAACATGAGTTCAGTCTCTGATCTGACGGCGCGGGCCCGTATCCGCGATGCCGCGCTGGCCAGGTTCGGCGCCGACGGCATCGCCGGAACTTCGGTGCGCGCGGTCGCGGCGGACGCCGGGGTGTCTCCGGGCTTGGTGCTGCACCACTTCGGTTCAAAGGACGGGCTGCGGCAGGCCTGTGACGAGCATGTGCTCGACTCGATCCGGGGCGGAGGCGAGGCAGGCGACGATGCGCTGGCGGAAGTGCTGCAGGCGGCCACGCCGGTGCGGCGTTATCTGGCCCGGGCGTTTCTGGACGGGTCGAGCGGGGCGTCCGCCCTGTTCACCGAGATCGTGGACCGCACCGAAGGGTGGCTCGCCGACGGCGAGCGGGACGGCTGGGTGCACCCGTCGGACGACTCCCGGGCGCGCGCGGTCGTCTATGTGTCCTGGCTGCTGGCACCGCTCGTGCTCGGTGACCACGTCGGTCGGTTGCTCGGCGGGGACGCCGCGGAGACCGCGACCGCGGTCCGGGGTGCCAGGGCTGGGCTGGAGATCTTGACCAATGGCCTGTTCGCCGATGACCGCTGGCTGACCGCCTACACCGCCATCAACGACCAGGAGCGGTCGAAGTGAGGGCGCTGCTGGTCACCCACGGCACCCGTGGTGACGTCCAGCCGATGCTGGCTCTCGCTGTCGCCCTCCGCGATCGCGGGCACGAGGCGGTGCTGGCCGCGCCGGACTCGTTCGCCGATGCCGCGGGGGAGTACGACATCGAGTTCGCCCCGCTCGGTGAGGGCGCGAACCGGCTGATGGACGACCCGGTGGTGAAGGAGGCCATCGAGGGCGGTTACCGGGGCATCCGGGGCAAGATCACCGCCCTACGGACGGCCCAGCGGGTCAAACCGATGATGGCGGAGGTCCTGCACCACGTCGGTGTGGCCGCGAAGGCCTCTCGCGCGGATGTCGTCGTGCACACGACGGGGGTGCCCGCCCACCACGCGGCCGAGATGCTCGGCGTTCCCGCGGTGGTCGTCGCGCTGCAACCCGGCTGGATCCCCACCGGCGAATTCCCGTGCCCGATGATTCCCTTGCCCCGCCTGCCGAGGGCGGTGAACCGCGCCACGTATTTCGCGGTGGCCGCGATCTTGCGCGCTTTCACCGGGATCACCTCCACCTGGCGCACGACCGAACTCGGGCTGCCGCGCCGCAGGGGGAGCCACGACATCTTGCACGACGCGGAAGGCCGTGACCGACTGGTCCTGCAGGCATTCAGCCGTGAGGTCACCCTCGCGGCCTCGGACTGGCCGGATTCTGTGCACACCACCGGTTTCTGGTATCTCGCCGCCGCGTCAGCGTGGGAACCGCCTGCGGCGTTGCGGGACTTCCTCCACGCGGGCCCCGCTCCGGTCTACATCGGATTCGGCAGCATGGCCGGCAGGGACTCACGCCGCACCCGCGCGGTGGTCGAGGAAGCCGTCCGGCAGGCCGGGGTGCGTGCGGTGCTCGCCACCGGCTGGGGCGGCATGGCCGCGGACGCCGGAACCGGCGACCTGTACGTGCTCGACCACGCGCCGCACGACTGGCTGTTCCCGCGCATGAGCGCGGTCGTACATCACGGAGGCGGCGGCACGACCGGAGCCGCACTGGCCGCGGGCATACCGCAAGTGGTGTGCCCGTTCGTCGCCGACCAGCCGTACTGGGCGAACCGCATGCACGCCGTCGGCGTCGCACCGGCCCCGATACGCCAGCAGCAACTCACGACCGACCGGCTCACCGCAGCGCTGCGGCAAGCCACCGGTGACGCCGGTATGCGCGAACGGGCCGAACGACTCGGCCGGGAAATCAGCGCGGAGAACGGCGTGGCCGCCGCTGTCGACCTCCTCGAAAACCTGGCCTGACAAGGAAAACACCATGGAACTCACCGACGCGGTGACGAAGACCTTCCGCATGGACGACGAAGCCTGGCGCCGCCACGCGAACCCTTGGAGCGTATGGACCCGCTTCGCCGCGATCCCACTGATGCTGCTCGCGATCTGGAGCCGGACCTGGATCGGCTGGTGGTGTCTCGTGCCGATCGCGGCGGTCGTCGTGTGGCTGTTCCTCAACCCCTCGGCGTTCCCGCCGGTCGAACCACGCAGCTGGGCCGCGCGCGGCATCTACGGCGAACGAGTCTGGGCACACGACAAATCCTTGGTCCCGCCGGACCATCAGCGCGTGCTGCGTGTCCTGGTCGTACTGGGTCTCGCCGGTTTCGGGCTCATCACGTGGGGCCTGGTCGCGCTCGAGTTCTGGCCGACCTTGTTCGGCGCGACGGTGGTCGTCATGGCCCAGTTGTGGCGGATCGACCGGTTCGGCTGGCTCTGGGAACGGGCCGAGGAGCAGGCGGCCATGTGAAAGGCGTCAGTCGTCGTCGGCTATCCGTACCGTTCCCGCGGTTCCGTCGATGGAGATCAGCTGGCCGGTGGTGATCTCGCGGGTGGCGTCGCGGACGCAGATGACGGCAGGAATGCCGTATTCCCGGGCGACCGTGGGGCCGTGCGCGACCGGTGAGCCGGTTTCGGTGACCAGGCCGGCCGTGGTCAGGAACAGCGGGGTCCATCCGGGGTCGGTGGACGGTGCCACGAGAATCTCGCCCGGCTCGATGTACGCGCCGACCGGGTCGCGGATCACGCGCGCTCTCCCGGTCGCCTGGCCTGCCGCGCCTGCCATCCCGACCAGTACGCCGTCTTCGGCGGGCCCGGGTGGGGCAAGGGCTTCCACGTCGGTCCCGTCGGAGAGCAAGGCGCCGGGAACAGTGTGCCGTCGTAGTTCTCGCCGGTGGTCCGCGCTGCGCGCGGCGATCAGGTGAGGGTGGTCGGTCGCGTCGTGGACGGCCGCGCGTGCTTCGGCGAGGGAAAGGAACATGATGTCGTCGCCGCGTTCCAGCAGGCCACGCGACACCAGGTCGTCGCCGACGAGGAGGAGTTGCCGGCGAGCCGCTTGGATCGCGGGCAGCCACGCGAACTTCCCGATCTCCCGCAGGCCGGTGAGCTTGCGCGAGCGGCGCATGAGGAACGTCGCGACCCTGCCGCGGACCGGACGCCGGTGCCGCGCTCGCTGGGACAGCGTCTCGATCATCGCCTCGGCCTTCCGCGCGGCTTGGCGGAATCGCCGGTCGGGTGCCTGCTCGGGGTCGTCGACACGGAGGTAGTTGGCGATCGTGGCGAACAGGGGCGCCGGGTCCTCGTCCCAGCGGGGCATGCCGACGTCGATCTCGGCCGCGGCGCGCATGCCGTACTTGTCCAGGAATCCGGCCATCCCGATGTCGGGCAGTCGCCCGGCGCGGTACTTCGCGGCCAGTTCGCCGGGTGGGGTGGAGAGGAACAGCTCGTGGTGCTGTCGCGCGTTCACCGCGAGGCCCCACAGGGCGAGATCCATCTCGGTGGTCACGTTATGGGGCATTCCGCCAAGGACGATGTCCAGCTCCTCGTCCGTGGCGATGCCCTTGAGCAGGCCGGAGGGCGCTATCCCGAGGACGATCCCGGCCATCAAAGGCCCCGTGAGCCCCAGCATGCCGTGGCTCATGATCGCTCGATGCGAGTCCTCGATGACCCATCTCAGCCGCTCAGCAGTGGTCGCCGAGTCCGGGGGCGGTACGGTCAAGCGCCGGATTTCCTCCACCGCCCGGTAAGCGCGGGCGCGCGCCGCGTCCGGGCGGGCCAAGCCCGCCGCGAACCCCGTGATCACGCTCGGCGCCACTTTCGCCGTGGCCCTGAGTATGTTGCTCGTCCGGAACGGAAAGCCGCGCCGCGGGGCGAAGCGTGGATCGGTCAGCATGCGCTCGACGGCGCCCTGCACTCGTGGCCCGTACACCTGCAGGGACGTCGGCAGCCGCTTGCGCATGGCCTGGCTGCGGACGAAGTCGGTCAGGTCGAAGTAGAGCCGCCCGCCGATCGGCACCAGCCGGGGTAGCGGATCCCGTGGGTCGCTTCGGACGCCGTTTGCTTGGAACCACATCGCCGATCCGGTCTTGAGCAAGGAGATCCCCATCGGCGTGCACGGGCGGAGCATCCCCTGGATGTGGCCGAACTCGAGGTACAGCCGGGTATCGCCGGTGTCCGGTGGCAGCGGGAACAGGGTGGTGATCGGCCGGGACTGCACCAGCCACAGCACGCCGTCGGAATCGATCGCCCATTCGATGTCCTGCGGCGAGCCGAAATGCCGTTGCAGCCGCAGACCGGCGTCCCGGAGCAGTTCGAGCTGCCGGGTGTCGAGGCATCCCTCGTCCTGGTGCGGCATGGTCCGCGCACGGTGGCCGAAGACGTAGTGAGCGGGAACGACGGTGCCCTCGACTATCGCGGTCCCCAGCCCGGGGGCGGCGTCGACGACCATCTCGGTGCGGCAACCGGTGATCGGGTTGGCGGTGAACAGGACACCGGCCACCACGGGGTCGATCATCCGCTGGATCACCACCGCCATCGCGACGTCGTCGATACCGACGGTGGCCCGATAGGCCACCGCCCGATCCGAATGCAGGGACTCCCAGCACTTGCGAACGGCGTCGACGAGTGCGGCGGCCCCGTCGACGTCGAGGAAGGTGTCCTGCTGTCCTGCGAAGCTGGCGTCCGGCAAGTCCTCGGCGGTGGCGCTGGAACGCACCACGACCCGGCCGCCGCCGAGCCGCTCGTAGGCGTCGAGCAACTCCTGCTTCGGGAGATCTCGCGACGTATAGGCCTCGACGGTCAAGCAGAAGCCATCCGGTACACGCTCGCCAGCCTTGATCATCTCACCGAGCCCGGCGGCCTTCCCTCCCACCAGATCGATCATCGAGGCATCGATCTCGGACAGCCGAAGCAGTTTCATCTCTCGTCCCCCTCGCCGCGTGGGTGGTCAGGTGGTCCGGTGGCCTGCCCGATACGTCACCGCGGCGACGAGCACCAGCCACGCGATGCCGAACACGATCGCGTGCCCGGCATGGCCGAGCGCCATGTTTCCGAGGCAGGCGAGGAGAAGCACGATGGAGATCGGTGCCCACATGGTCTTCGTCCTTTTCCTGGTGGTCGGAGTACCGAGATAGTGCTCGTAGAGCGTGGTCCAGACCTCGACCCGATTCAGCTGCCGAGTGAATTCGCGGCCGGTAGGGGTGAGCTCATAGCGGGTCGAGGGCGGGGGGAGGCTGTCCCAGCTGCCACAGTGATCGCGGCGGCGGACCACCCCGGCCGCGGCGAGGACGCGCAGTGCCGAGTGGATCGTCCGGCGAGTCGCCCTCAGCCGCCGGTGCAGGTCCGCGAGCGGGCGGGGCGCCTCGGCGAGGACGTCGAGGATCTCGACCGCGCAGGGTTGGCTGACCAGCCAGGCCAGCTCTGCTGTGGGGTGGTCGGGCACCGGCCGTGTGCCCCCTTTCCCGCTGTTGGGATAGTCGGCATTAGACGATAGGCGTGCTGGCGCGACGGGCACGGTCGATGTGCTGCCGCACCGCCGTATTTTGATGCTTTCTCTACGGCGTTGGACCGGTCAGACGAATCCCGGTGTGCCAATAGGCTCACGGTTTGTGCCGGTCTCCGCCGTTGGTGTCCTTCGTGCAGAGGCCGCGGCGGATCGAGCCGGGAGCGAGTTCGGACCTATGCCGGACCTTGGTGGAGGAGTCGAGTTGCCAGGGCACGCTGGTGACCATGACGCCGGGCTGGAACAGGAGTCGTCCTTTCAGCCGTAGTGCGCTCTGGTTGTGCAGCAGATTCTCCCACCAGTGCCCGACGACGTATTCGGGGATGAACACGGTGACCACGTCGCGCGGATTGGTGGTGCGTATGCGTTTGACGTAGTCGAGGATCGGTTTGGTGATTTCCCGGTAGGGGGATTCGATGACCTTGAGCGGGATGGAGAAGGGCTGTTTGGCCCACCGGTCGAGGAGTTCGTTGGTTTCCTGGTTGTCGACGTTGACGGTGATCGCCTCGAGGACGTCGGGCCGGACCGCTTTGGCGTAGGCCAGTGCCCGACGGGTGGGCCGGTGCAGTTTCGAGACCAGGACGATCGCGTGGTTGCGTGAAGGCAGGACGATCGGCTCGTCCTCGTCGCTGTCGTGGAGTTCGTCGCCGACGCGCTGGTAGTGGCGGCGGATCGCGGTCATCAGCAGGTAGATGGCGGCCATGGCGGCGAGGGAGATCCACGCGCCCTGGGTGAACTTGGTGACGAGGATGACGACGAGGACCAGGGCGGTCATGGAGAAGCCGAAGGCGTTGATCGACTGGGAGCGGCGCATCCGGCGGCGCGCGACCGGGTCGGTTTCGGTGCGCAGCCGCCGGTTCCAGTGCCGGATCATCCCGCTCTGGCTGATCACGAACGACATGAACACGCCGACGATGTAGAGCTGGATGAGCCGGGTGACCTCGGCGTCGAAGGCGACGACGAGCAGGATGGCGGCTGCAGCGAGGAAGATGATGCCGTTGGAGAACACCAGCCGGTCGCCGCGGGTGTAGAGCTGACGGGGCAGGAAGCGGTCCTGAGCGAGGATCGAGCCGAGCACCGGGAAACCGTTGAACGCGGTATTGGCCGCCAGCACCAGGATCAGTCCGGTGAAGAAGATGACATACCAGCTCGCCGGCGGGAAACCGGCGAACACCGCGTTGCCGAGCTGGGCGATCAGCGTCTTCTGTTCGTAGCCCTCCGGAGCGCCGATCAGCTGATGCGCGGGGTCTTCCGCAACCTGCGCGCCGGTGAGCCGGGCGAGCATGATCAAGCCGAGGAACATGGTGATCGCGAGCACGCCCATCATCAGCAGCGTGGTCGCGGCGTTGCGCCCCTTGGGTTTACGGAAGGCTGGGACGCCGTTGCTGATCGCTTCGACCCCGGTCAAGGCCGCGCTGCCGGAGGAGAACGCGCGCAGGATCAGGAAAGCGAAGCCGAGACCGGCGAGATGCCCGCCTTCTTCGACCAGAGTGAAATCGGCGCTCTCCGCCCGGATCTCGTCACCCACCACGAAGACCCGCACCACCGCCCAGACGATCATGGCGAGGATGCCGAACACGAAGGCGTAGGTCGGGATGGCGAACGCGGTGCCCGATTCCCGCACACCCCGGAGGTTCATGGCGGTCAGCACCACGATGGCGCCGACGGCGAACTCGACCTTGTGTTCCCCCACGAAGGGCACGGCCGAGCCGATGTTGGCCGCCGCGGAGGCGATCGACACCGCCACGGTCAGCACGTAGTCGACGAGCAGGGCACTGCCGACGACCAAGCCCCAGCGCGGGCCGTGGTTGACGGTCGCGACTTCGTAGTCCCCGCCACCGGAGGTGTAGACGCGGACGTTCTGCCGATAGGAGGCGACGACCGAGATCATCACCACGGCGACCAGCACCGCGATCCAGGGGCTGAACACGAACGCCGACGCCCCCGCGACCGAAAGCATCAACAGGATCTCTTCGGGTGCGTAAGCCACGCTCGACATCGGGTCCGAGGCGAACACCGGCAACGCGATCCGCTTGGGCAACAGCGTGTGGGACAGGCGATCGCTACGGAAAGACCTGCCGACGAGGAGACGCTTGGCGATGGAGGCGAACTTGGGCATGGACGGCGCGGCCTAGCTTTCTGTGAGGGTGTGGGTCCGCAGGAGCACGATCTGATCTCCAGGCGCCACGCGTAGTCCGGCTGCGTGGGCGCCCCAGTGACGGCGGCCGTCGCGGATCAGTCCGACCGCGGTGGGGTCGCTGTCCCGAAGCTCGCGCCCCACCTCGGATGCCCGGGCCGGTCGTTGAGCGATCGCCCACGGTGTACGCGCCGGACGGCGACGTTCGAGCAAAGCTCCAGCCAAGGCGCCGCCGGCGGCCTCGGCGGTGACCACCGCGTGGTCGGCGCCAACGCGGCGGGCAATGGGCACGTGTGCGTCTGCGCGCACAGCGGTCACGATCATCGCGCACGGGCACAGCTCGCGTGCCAGCATCGTCGACATCACCGCGGTTTGATCCGGTACCAAGGCGATGACGATCCGATCGACCTCTACGGAGGCCGCCCGCGCGAGCGCGAGGCGATCGGTCCCGTCGCCTTGGAACGCACTGGCGCCCAGTTCGGTGGCCGACCGGACGGCGTCCGCGTCGGCATCGAGCACGACGAGGTCAGCGACGTCAGCGCCACAGGCGAGCAAGTGACAAGCAGCGCTGGAGCCGGTGACACCAAACCCGACCACCAGTGTCTGACCGTGCATTCGGGACCTCCGCGAGGCCCCTAGTGAGACACGCCTGAATTGTCCGCATGCGTCGATGGTTCCTGACGTGGTTTTGATAGCCCTAGGTCGAGCGCGCGATGGTCGTCAAAATATCGCAAAAATAGCTCTGGTGCGGTTGCAGAGTCCGACGGATTCTGCGGGTGGCCCCGAGGTGAGCGGTTTCGTGTTGTTACGTCCGGATCGTCCGGACAAGAGCTACGGTGGCCCACGACATGGGCGGGTTCGTGCTGGTGGGAGAGTTGCGTGCCGATCATCCTCATGCGGCTTCTGCGGAAGTTCGTACGCTTGCGGACCGGGTTGCCGCCGCTGGTCGTGATCGTGTTCGTCTTCGTGACGAGCTGGCCGCTGATGCTGCTTGCCGAGCCATCGGACAACCCGATCACGGAACCGGAGAACTACTGGTGGTGGTTCGTCGTCACCGCCGCGACGGTGGGATACGGCGACTTCTATCCGGAGTCGTCGTGGGGGCACGTGATCGGTGTGTATGTCATCGTGGGCGGGATCGTCACACTGACGACCGTGTTCGCTCAGCTGGCGGAGATCATCGAGAAGACGAAAGGGCGCCGGATGCAGGGGGCGGTCACGCTGGACATCGAAGACCACGTCGTCGTGCTCGGGTACTCGCCAGGACGGACCCAGCGCATCGTCGATGAACTGGTCGCGGGTGGGGACCGTCCGATCGTGCTCGCCGCGTGGGACGAGGTCGACACCCACCCGATGGCGGACCGCGGTATCGGCTTCGTCCGTGGTGATCTCGCCGAGGACGACGTCCTGCGGCGTGCCTGTGTGCACCGGGCGAACAGCGTACTGATCGACGCGCGGGACGACAACGAGGCCTTGGCCGTCGCGGTCACCGTCGATCATGTCGCGGCAGGCGCGCATATCGTGGTCGCCCTTCGCGACCTCGCCAAGGAGGCGCATTTCCGTTACGTGAACGACGGAATCCGGTGCGTCCAATGGCACAGCCCGCATATGGTGACCGAAGAGATCCAGGCACCGGGTATCACCGAGGTCTACGCCGAGCTGATGACCCACGGCGGCGGCAACACCTACACGCTACGGCTGACCGAGCCCTCGACCTTCGGCGATTGCCAGGCGGCGTTCGGCTGGAGACACAGTGCGACCGTGCTCGCCGTCCGGACCGCCGACCAGCTGCTGATCAGCCCACCGTGGCAGACCGCTCTCCCCGCTGGGACGGTGCTCTACTACGTCGGGCACCAACCGATCATGCCTGGCCAGCTCACCGCCGCGATGGCGGCTTCGTGACTATCCGGAAACCGATCGAGCTTCGCGGTGGGCCGTGGTGAACTCGTTCCTCGGTGCTTCGCCGTGGTGGCGGCGGCTGATGCCCAGCTGGCGGCACCCGGCTCGGGCGGTCGTGTTCGGCTTCGGGATGGCGACCCTGGCAGGCACGCTCCTGCTCAGCCTGCCGGTCGCGACCGAGTCCGGTGAGTCCGCGAGCGTGGTGAGCGCGTTGTTCACCGCCGTGTCGGCGATCTGCGTGACCGGCCTCGTCGTGGTGGACACCCCCACCTACTGGTCGACGTTCGGCGAGCTCGTCGTACTCGGCCTCATCCAGGTCGGCGGGTTCGGCATCATGACCCTGGCCTCGCTGCTGACGTTGCTGGTGTCGAGACGGATCGGGCTGCGGATGCAGCTCACCGCCCAGGCCGAGACGAAAACACTCGGGCTCGGTGACGTCCGCACGGTCATCCGCGGTGTCATCGTCGTCAGCCTCGGCATCGAGGCGATCATCGCCACCGCGCTGACCATCCGGTTCGCCGCCGGATACGGCGAACCGTTCGGGCGCGCGGTGTATCTCGGGGTCTTCCACGCGGTGTCGGCGTTCAACAACGCGGGTTTCGCGTTGTACACCGACAGCTTGATCGGGTTCGCGACCGACCCCTGGATCTGTGTGCCGATCATGGTCGCGGTGATCGCCGGCGGGCTCGGCTTTCCGGTGCTGTTCGAGGTGATCCGGCGACGTCACCGGCGGCGCTGGTCACTGCACACGAAGATCACCGTGCCCGTCTACTTCGGACTGTTGCTGATCGGGACCGTGGCGGTACTGCTGTTCGAATGGGGGAACACCCTCGGCAAGCTCGACGTCCACCACAAACTCCTGGTCGGCTTCTTCCACGGTGTCATGCCGCGCACAGCCGGGTTCAACAGCCTCGACGTCGGCCAGCTGCAGCCGTCCACCCTGTTCGTCAGCGACATCCTCATGTTCATCGGAGGAGGCAGCGCGGGCACCGCGGGCGGCATCAAGGTCACCACGTTCGCGTTGCTCGGATACGTGATCTACGCGGAGATCCGCGGCGAACCGACCGTGCACGTCATGGGCCGCAGGCTCACCGACCAGGTCCAGCGCCAGGCCCTGACCATCGCCCTGCTCGGTGTGGGTGCCGTCGTGGCGGGCACCCTGGTGCTGCTGTCGGTCACCTCGTTCGCCTTGGACGATGTCCTGTTCGAGGTGACGTCCGCGTTCGGCACGGTCGGCCTGTCGACCGGTATCACCGCGCAGCTTCCCGTCTCCGGCCAGATCGTGCTGATGGTGCTGATGTTCCTCGGCAGACTCGGCCCGATCACGCTGGCGTCCGCACTGGCACTGCGCGAACGCGCGCGGCGCTACGAATACCCCGAGGAGCGACCCATTGTCGGATAAGCAGGTTTCCCGTGTCGTCGTGATCGGTCTCGGCCGGTTCGGCAGCTCGCTCGCGTCGGAGCTCGTCGCTCGCGGGTCGGAGGTGCTCGGGATCGACTCGGACCCGAAGATCGTCCAGCGGCACGCCGACGACCTCACCCACGCCGTCGTCGCCGACACCACCGACCCGGACGTGATGCGGCAGCTCGGCGTGCATCAGTTCTTCCGTGCTGTCGTCGGTATCGGCACCGATCTGGAAGCCAGCATTCTCACCACCGCGCTGCTGGTCGACTTCGAGATCCCGAACATCTGGGCCAAGGCGATCAGCCGTCAGCACGGCCGAATTCTCGAACGGATCGGCGCGCACCACGTCGTGCTCCCCGAACACGAGATGGGTGAACGCGTGGCTCATCTCGTGACCGGGCGGATGCTGGACTACATCGAATTCGAAGACGACTACGCGATGGTCAAGACCCGTGCGCCGGAAGAGGCGGTCGGGCGGCAGCTGGGTGACAGCCGGCTGCGGGCCAAGTACGGCGTCACCGTGGTCGGGGTCAAACGACCTGGTGAGGGCTTCACCTACGCCACCGCGGACACCGTGGTGAACCGGGGCGACGTGCTGATCGTCGCCGGACGGACCACCGAGGTCGAACGAGTAGCGGATTTGACCTGATCAGGAGACGGGGGAATGGCGATGACGGGCACAGTGGCCGGGACCGCGGTCGGGCCGATGGTGATCGCGGCGGTGGAACAGCACCATCCCGCCCCGCGGCGCCTGGTTCAGGACGAGATGGCGATCCAGGTTCTTCCCGCGGCGGTGCGATTCCTGGCCGGGTTGGCCAGGTGGCGGGTGATCCGGGATCTGCTGGTCGCGGCGTCGGAGAAGAAGGCGCCCGGGATCTGGGGTGGCATCGCCTGCCGCAAGCGCTATCTGGACGATAAGTTCGCCGAGGACCTGCGCGCGGATGTCGACGCCGTGGTCGTACTGGGTGCCGGTCTGGACACGCGCGCGTGTCGTCTGGCCGTGCCCGCGGGGGTCCGGGTGTTCGAAGTGGACCTCCCTGGCAACGTCGAGGCCAAGCGTGAACGGATCCGGGTGCTGGACGCGGTGACACTGGTCCCGATCGACTTCGAGAACGACGACCTGGAGACCGTCCTCAGTGGACACGGATACCGGCCGGACGGTGTCACGCTGTTCGTCTGGGAAGGAGTGACCCAGTATCTGACTGAGGCCGGTGTCCGCAAGACGCTCGATGTCCTGGCCAAGGCCGGTTCCGGAAGTCGGCTGCTGTTCACCTACGTGCGTAAGGACTTTCTCGACGGAACCGCGATGTACGGCGCCGATGCCCTGCACCGGCAGTTCGTCGGGAAAGACCGGATCTGGCGGTTCGGGTTGAACCCGGACGACGTCGACCGGCTTCTCGCCGAGTACGGCTGGCGTGAACTCGAGCAAGTGGGCTCCGGCGAACTCACCGCCCGGTACGTCCGGCCGTCCGGGCGGGCCACGCCGGTCTCAGACCTGGAACGAACCGTGCACGCCGAAAAACATTGACGAGTCACCTGTCCTGGTCAGTGCCAGAACGGGCACGCTTCCAAGTCAAGGCCGGCCAGAGCAGGCTGAAGCCAGTGATAGTCACGCCCAGCGAATCGGTCCAGTGACCGGTGAACGCGCTGTCGATCCAGACCAGGACCCAGCCGAGCACGGCGGGCAGCCGCAGGTACCAGTAACGCCTGGGGATGACGCCGAGCAGGACCATGAACAGCAACGCGAACACGAGGGCGGGTGATGCCTCCCATCAGGAATTCTCTTTCTGCGGAAGCTTTTCCGGTTGTCCGGTGGGCAGGTTGTCCGGTGGTTCGATGCGCAGTGCTTTGGCGACGGGGACGTCGGTGGAGGAGTGCAGCACGATCGACAGTGCGATGGTGATCGCGACAAGGTCGAAGACATGCTCTCCCGCCGGGATCCCGGCTTGTAGTGCGAGGAGTCCGTAGACGACGGAGGCGAAGCCCTTGGGGCCGAACCAGGCCGCGGCCGAGCGTTCCCGGGCGGGCAACGTAGTGCGGATCAGCGAGAGCATCATCGCGGCGGGCCGGATCAACACGATCGCGATAACCGCGACCGCCCAGTCGCCGACGCTGAGGTGGGACAACCGTTCCGGCGTGATGAGCGCGCCGAACACCAGGAGAGCGGCGAATTTCGTCGTCTCGGACAGCAGATCGCCGAAATGCTCGAAGTGCTCAGCCGATACCCGGTCCATTGTGGCCAGTGTGGCGCCGGCCGCGAACGCGGCGAGGTAAGGATTGGCGTGGGTGAGGTGGCAGGTCGCGTACAGGATCACCGCGACCGCCAACGGCCCCAAGGCCTGTAGTCGTGGTTCCGCGGTGAGGACTTTCAGCCGCCAGGCGAGCGCGATGGCCGCGGGAATGGCGACGCCGAGCGCGAGACCGGCGACGAGTTCGATGGCGATGCCGCCGAAGTCGGTGTCCCGGTTCGCGGCGGTCGCGAGAAAGATCAGCACGAAGGGGAGCGCGAGGCCGTCGTTAAGGCCGGATTCGACGTTGAGCAGCCTGCGCAGCCGCAGCGGCACATCCGTCCGTCCGACGATCGCGGAGGCGAACACCGGGTCGGTCGGCGACAGGATCGCGCCGATCAGGAACGACGTCGTCCAGTCCAGACCGGTGAGGAAATGCGTCGGCACCGCGATGCCCACCATGGTCAAGGGCATCGCCAAGCCCAGCGCGCGGCCGGAGAGCCGCCAGCCTTCCTTCAGGGAGGGCAGGCCGGCGCGCTGGCCGTCGGTGAACAGCACGGTGAACAACGCCAGATCGGCCAGGCCGGTCACGAAGGCGCCATTGGAGGGGATCTCGACGAGGCCGAATCCGCCTTGCCCGATCAGTGCGCCCGCCACCAGGAACAGCAGTGCGGTCGACAGCACGGTGCGTGCCGCGAGTCCGGAGAGCGACACGCTGATCAACAGCACCAGACCGAACGCCAAGGCAAGTGTCACGGAAACCCCGTCCACGTCGAACGACCCACCCCTCGTGGATGGGTCGTGCCGACCAGACTTCCCGGCGCTCCGCGCGTAAAGATGCCGTATGGGCGCTGCGGACGCAAACCGCGTGCAGGGCGTGGCCCTCGGTTCTCCGCATCGATCGTAAGACTTTCGTCAGGTCGGCTCTGGCATCTCCGTGACAGGCTCGGTGTGCGCCGCACAGGGTCCATGAATGAGGAGATGCGATGCCCCAAACCGTCAGGCTGCGGAGCAGGGCGCTCACCGAGCTGCTTTACGGGACCGCCGGACGTTCGGCGGTGACCCTGAGTGGACCGCAGACCACCGGGTGTGCTGCCGACGACGGGGTGGCGCGCGCGAAGCGGCTGCGGTGTGACGCGGCGCGCCTGCGTAAGGTCGCGGGGAAGTACCTCGAGCGAGCTGCCGAACTGGTGGCAGACGGCGAACAGATATTGGCTCAACAGCAACGGGATCTCGCCGAGATCTCGGCCTGCCACTACATGGCCTACGACGAGCTCGCGATCGCGGCGGAGTACCGAGGCAGGGCAGGACGGTTCGCGCGCGGGTCGATCGCGCACGAGGTCGAGGTGCAGCGTGCTTACGCGGCCATCAGGCGCGCCGAGGGACAGCGGGAGCGCGGAGAAGCCGTCCGGCGCCGAGGTGACGCGTTCGCGGAGATACGTCATCGAAAGCTCGCTGAAGAGTCCGAGGAGAAGGCGAGAGTCGCAGAGCTTCGAGCGTCCGAGTTACTGGAGGCCCAGGCCGGAGTGACAAGGGGAGTGCCATGAGTTCGAGTCACGGCCGACGTCCTGTTTTCGGCAGGCTGGATCCCTTCTGCCTGCTCGCCGCCGTTCCCGCCGTGCTGGTCGGAGTCCTGATGGCCACTCAGGGGTTGTGGCTGCTCGGGCTCGCCTGCGCGGTCTTCGCCGGGTGCATCCTGCTGTTCGATTCCTGGGCAAACCGCCCGGCCTCGGTATCGACGCGTCCAAGGGTCTCAGCGCGGTCTCGGAGTCATCAGCGAACGTCGTGGGCATCGACGGCCGCTCCGCGGCGGCAAGTACCGAACAGGCCTATGAGGACAGCGTCGGCGCGCCCACCTCGCTAGGATTCCCGCTGCTGGAGAAGCGGCTCGTGCCGAGCCAAGCGATGGCCTCGCGCACCGATCCACGAGGTCCGGTGATCACGATGGCCTTCTCCCGCAGCGCTCCCAGCCAGTCTGTGTGACCGAGCCAGACCCGGGCCAGCGCACCCAGAGTGCAGTCGATCCGCATCGCTTGCGGCAGCCTCGGATCATGGACCGTCGGCGCGGCGACGGACTGCGAGAGAACAAGCCACCACCAACGCGGTCCTGGCGACTCGGCGAACCGGAAATGGATCGTCACCGCGTTCGGGGGCAAACCGGACCGGTCGATCCCACGCGCGATGTCACGCAGGAGCAAGGCCGGATTGAGGTCACCGTGCCGAGGTGGCGGCAACCAGCGCGCACCCCAGTTGCCGAGGGGCTCGACGACCGCCGACAGTTCGCGGCCGGCCTCGGTCAGCACTGCGCTACTTGGCCGCCCCGACGGATGAAGGGTGACGATACCCGCTGCTTCGAGGTTCCGGAGTCGTTTGGTCAGCAACCCAGTTGACATGCCCGGCACGCCTCTCGCGATATCCACGAAAGTAGTGCTGTCGTGCAGAAGTTCACGGAGGATCAGCAGCGTCCATGGTTCGCCGACCACCTCGGCCGCCAGCGCGATCGGGCAGTGCTGCTCGTAACGCATCACAGAACCTGGACAAGACGGGTGATCCGGTGCCGTGCCATCCGGTGCAGCATTTCGCCGAGCGCTTCGGGGACGATCTGTTCCCGAAGGTCGCGGTGGGTGGCGCGGACGATGGCGCCGACCGCGACCGGAGACAACTTCGTCGAGAACTCGCTGGCCAACCAGACGGACACGTCTTCGACGACGTCGTTCGCGCTCGGGCTCTCTACACTCATCGCTCTCCTCGCGTGCTCTCGGCCTCGGTTCATTCTTCCGGCTAGGCACGGTGGGGAACCTGACGACTACCTGACAATTGCGGGCACGCTCTCACGAAGGTCGGCGTGATCCTCCTGGTGCGGGCGGGGTAGCGGAAGTACCTTTTCCCAGGCGCGCCGGGAAGCCTGGTCGGCAGTGGACGCTCAGGCGTATTCACGGCTCAGATCACGCTCACCCGGCTCGGCCACCGGACTGGCCGCGGCGCTGATCATTGTCTCCTCGAGCGAAGTGGCTGGGACCTGACTCGTGTTGATCAAGCTTGTCGTTACGCGCGGGGGAGGCGTTCGCAGGCTGTCCAGGTGGCGATGAACGCGTCCAGCCAGCCGAACAAGGCCGCCACCCCGGACCGGACCGCGACCGAGCAGGTGACGAGCGACAGCAGCCACGCCCGGTAGGCCGCGAGCCGCCACATCAGGCAAGGCGGCCACCGAGAGCGACCGTCCGATGAGGACGGTCCGCCCCGGCGGCCGCGGTGGGTCAGAACGGCCAGTCGGCGCTCCGCCCCGCTTCGAGGAGCGGAATCATCCGGAAGGCCTGGTCGGTCAGGCCGCCGAAGGTGTGCCGGTTCCCGTAGCCGGACGTCGAGTGGCCGTGCTGGTAGCCCGCGAGGTTCCACGTGTACAGCGTCGTGTCCTTCGGCACCGCCTGGTCGACGTTGCCCGCCGAGTGCTGCTCGTCGGTCAGGATCACGAGCCGGTCGTGCTCCGGCCGCAGGTGGCGCTGGATCGCACCGACGGTGTTGGTGCCGGCGCCGATGAAGTAGCCGTCGTTCTTCCACCGGTCGAGCGCGCGCAGCAGCGACTCGCCGCCGCGCACGTCGAAGGCCTTCGAACCGGTGCCGCCGTAGTAGCCGTTCGAGAACGACACGACATCCGCCGTCTCGCAGCGGGCCCCGAGCGCGATCCCGAAGATCGCGGCCGCGTCCCAGCGCATCAGCGTGCCGTCCTTGCTGAAACCGGCGTTCATCGACCCCGAGGTGTCGACGAGGATCAGGGTCCGTCCGGCGAGGCGAGGCACGTTCGACAGCGACTCGGAGATCGCCTTTTCCAGCGCGTATGACCAGCGAAGCGACGGCGCCGCCCGATACGCGGAGAGGAACCTCATCGGGAACTGCCGTGACTTCGCCACCTGCTCCGGATCGGCCAGGCGCGCCGCGACCTGCTCGGCGACCTCGTCGGACACTCCTGCCTGGTCGAAGTTCCGGAGGTTCCGCAGGAGCGCCATGTAGCCCATGGACGGGATCATGGCTTCCCAGGCCTGCGCGCCCATGGGCCCCTGGAGCCAGCCGGCCAGGGACTCCCACGTCATGCCCGCCTGCCGGAGAACCGACCGCGCGGTGTCGAGTTCGGGGCCGAGGAACAGATCCCGGCGCTTCTCCTCGTCCCACGCCATGACCTCCGCGCGGAAGCCGAGCACCGCCAATTCGGCGGGGATTTCCCGGCCGGGGTTGAACCGGACGTCGACGATGTGCTTGAACAGGGCGTCCTGCACCGCGTCCTTCGGGTCCGGGTGGGCCAGGCCGAGGACGTCGGCGAACCGGAAGGCGCGCGCGTCGGAATCCCACTTGAGGAACGACTTTTCGTGGAAGAGCCGGACGGCCGCGTCGGCGACGCCACGCTTGACCGGCTTCGGGATCTTCCTGCCGTACAAGGAGGTCCAGTACGCGAGCAGCTCGCCGGGCTCGTCGGCGCGCTGGAGCACGGAGTCGACGACGGCGCGGTTCGCGGTGGTGGCGACGTACGACTGATCGTCCGTCGCGGTGGTAAGCCGGGCCCGGACGTATTCGGCGGCGCCGACGATCGCGGCGGTACGCATGTTCGCTTCCGTGCGGAGCCAGCGCAGGAAACGCGCTGTCCATTCCGGGTCGGCGAGCGACGCCTTCCGGACGAGGTCGGCGTAACGCGTGTCGCGTCCGTCGCCCGTCTCGTAGAAGGTGTTCTCGCCGACCATGTTGGTGACCGCGAGCAGGAACAGCTCGGACTTGGTGTCCCGCCGGTAGCCGTCGCCGCCTTCGTGGGTGACGCCGCCGGGGCTTCGCTCACCGGCGATCGGTGAGCCGGTCGCCGGGCGGGTGCCGGCGGTGTTGAACTTCGACACCTCAACCCTCGTTTCGTTCGAGGGGAGCTTCGACTCCGGATGCGGCCCGAGAAAAAGTCGGTGACGGTGCTTGTCCAATGCTCTGCCGACTGAGCTACCGGCAGCATGGCTGCCGGGCGGGACTCGAACCCGCGACCCTTGGAATACGATGAAGTAGCCGTCTCCTGCGCACCGGGCACATCTGAAGTTGTGGGCTCCCGAGAAATAGTCGGTGACGGTGACGTAGTGACCTGGGCCGCTGGTCGACGCCGGCCGGAGCCCGCGGCGGGATTCGAACCCGCGTCTCTCCTGTGGAAGAGGAAGTAACCGTTGCCTGCGCACCGGGAGTGCTCGCCCAAGCTAACAGAGCGTTCTTGCCCACGTCACCGGAATTACCGGGTCTCAGAAGCGGGGGAGCTCCTGCAGGTTGTTCTTCCAGATCCCGTCCGCGCGCGTGCGGAGGAACTCCGGGCCGAAGGTCGGCTTGATGATCTCCACGGTCACCCGGTGGATTCCCTCGTCCACATAGGCTTTCCCGTCATCGTCTTCGATCCACGCCACGATCGCCGAAACGAAGCTCTAGCCGGTCTCGCCGTTGCCGGGGTTGATCCAGCGCAGTTTCGTGATGTTTTCGCGGAACTTCCCACCTTCGAGCCGCGCTGCGATGATCTTGATGGCCATGGTGCTACTTCTTCGGCTGGCTGCCCTCGATGCGAACAGGGGTAATGCGGTACTCGTTGCCTGTCCGCGCCTTGTTACGCCGTGCCTCGAACGTTACGAGTTCGAGCGTTCTGAGTCAGATGACGCAGACCGCGCTCGTTCCGCCATGTCAAAGTCCTCGCGCCGGCGGGAACACCGGCCGGCGGAGAGGGGAACGGACATGCGCGCTGCCCACAGGACATTCGCCCGGATCGCGGGAATCGCCTTGGCCGCGACGGCACTGGCCGGGTTGCACCCCCGATCCGGCGCCGTCCGCCGCGGTGACCTGGATGAACGGATTCTGCGGCGCGGTCAAGGAGTTCATCGAAGGCAACAACAAGATGACGTCGGCGGGCGGCGAAACCGTCGAGGCCGTCAAGAAGAGCACGAGTGACCAGCTAGGGCACTACGCGGCGATTTTGGCCAAGACGGTCGACGGTCTCCGCGCACTGCCCGCGGCGCCGGTTCCCGCCGGAGACACGGCGAAGCAGGACTTCCTCGCGAAGTACACCTCGGCCCGCAACAAGACCGTGAAAACGAAGGCGGATCTGGACGCGGCGGGCGAGAACGACACGGCGGCGCAGGACCGTGCCGTCGAGGGGCTCATCGCCGCGCAAAAGGACGCCTACGGCGCGCTCGACCCGGTCGCGGCCATCCTGGAGGCTCCCGAGTTGAAGACGGCCGCGGCGACCGCGGAACGTTGCCGCCCGTGAACAACGCCCTAGCTGAGGCCACGTAACCGGGCGGCCTCGTGCTCGACGGAGGGCGGCGCGGTGGAGATCACCTGGTCGAGGGTGCTGCGGGCAGTGGTCAGTTCGGCGATCGCGGCACTGAGCCTGGCGCGTTCCCGCTGGAGGTCCAGCAACAGTTCGGGGCAGTCGGCGATGAGCTGTCCGCCCGCGGAACCCATACAGGGCAGCAGATCGGCGATCGTGGTGGTGGACAGTCCCGCGGCGAGCAGGTTGCGGATGTGCTCGACGGTGGTGACATCGTCTTCGGCGTACACGCGATAGCCGCTGGGGAGACGCTCCGGCCGCAGCAGCCCTTGTTCCTCGTAGTAACGCAGCAAGCGCTGGCTGACACCGGTCCTGCGTTCCAGCTCGCTGATGCGCACGGCCCCTCCGCGACTCGCCCTTGACTCTCACATCTATGTGAGACTTTAGCGTCACGGCATGTCCGACCGACACCTCGAAATCTCCGCCGGGCCGCGGGAATGGCTCGGCCTCGCCGTGCTCGTCCTGCCGACCGCATTGCTGTCCATGGACGCCACGGTGCTCTACCTGGCGCTTCCCAGTCTCTCCGCCGAGCTGGCCCCGAGCCCGGGCCAGCTGCTGTGGATCTCCGACGCCTACGGCTTCCTGGTCGCCGGTTTCCTCGTCACCATGGGCACGCTGGGGGACCGCGTCGGCAGACGACGGCTCCTGCTGATCGGCGCGGCGGCCTTCCTGGTCGTTTCGGTATTGGCGGCCTACGCGCCGTCGGCCGAACTGCTCATCGTCGCCCGCGGGCTGCTCGGCATCGCCGGCGCCACGCTCATGCCGTCCACCCTCGCGCTGATCGGGAACATGTTCCGTGATCCGCGTCAGCGCGGTGTCGCGATCGGGCTGTGGTCCGCCGGCCTGTCCGGCGGAGTGGCGCTCGGTCCGGTGGCGGGTGGGCTGCTGCTCGAGTGGTTCTGGTGGGGTTCGGTGTTCCTGCTGGCCGTCCCGGTGATGCTCCTGCTGCTGCTCGCCGGCCCGTTCCTGCTGCCGGAGCACCGCGATCCCGAACCCGGCGAACTGGACGTGGCGAGCGTGGCCCTGTCCCTGGTGACCGTGCTGCCGATCGTCTACGGCATCAAGCATCTCGCGGAAGGAGGATCGGTTGTGCCTGGCGGGATCGCCCTGCTGCTCGGCGGTGGCACCGGAATCGTGTTCCTGCGGCGGCAGCGGCGGCTGAGCGTGCCTTTGATCGACCTCCGGCTGTTCGCGGCGCGGCCGTTCCGGAACGCGCTGCTCATCCTCCTCGCCGCGCTCGCCTGCGTCGCCGGGATCTATCTGTTCGCCGCGCTTTATCTTCAGCAGGAAGCCGATTTGTCTCCGATCGTGGCCGGGATGTGGCTGGTGCCTTCCGCGGTCGCGATGGTCCTCACGTCGGTCGCGGCTCCGGCGCTGGCTCGCCGGATCCCGGTCCACCGCCTGTTCGCGTCGTCCTTGGTGGTGTCGGCGCTCGGCTTCGCCGTGCTGGCCTGGACCCCGGCCGAAGAGGGGATCGCGCCACTCGTCGCCGGTCTCATGCTCATCTACCTCGGTCTGGGGCCGGTGATGGCGCTGAGCACGGAGATCGTGGTCGGCGCGGCACCGCCGGCCCGGGCAGGTGCGGCATCGGCGTTGTCGGAGACCAGCGTCGAGTTCGGGCTGGCGCTCGGGGTCGCGGTACTCGGCAGCATCGGCACCTTCGTCCAGCGTGGGCACGGTTTCACGACCGGGCTCGCCGTGGTCGCGGTGATCGGTGTGGCGGTACTGTGTGGACTCGCCGTACTCGCCGGCAGGCGACCGGCGGCCTGACCAGCGCCGCGCTCAGTTGCCAATCAGGCATCCGTGAGGATCTTCCGCAATCGCGTCAAGGCCCGGTGCTGCGCCACCCGCACGGCCCCCGCGGTTGAGCCGACCACGCCGGCGGTCTCCTCCGCGGACAGGCCGACGACGATCCGCAACACGACGATCTCCCGCTGTTTGTCCGGCAGGATCCGCAGCAGTTCGCCCATCCGGTCGCTCAATTCGTTGTGCAGCGCGTGCTGTTCCGGGCCGGCGGATTCCGAGACCCCGTCAGGGACTTCGGCGACGGGTTCGGTGCGGTTGCGGGCGGCGGCGCGGCGGGCGTCGGCGACCTTGTGGTGGGCGATGCCGTAGACGAACGCGAGGAACGGCCGCCCTCGTTCGCGGTAGGTCGGCAGTGCGCGGAGGATCGCCACGCAGACCTCCTGTGCGACGTCGTCGGCCGAGGCGTAAGTCCGTTCCTGTCTGCCGATCCGTGCCCGGCAGTACCGGATCACGAGCGGGCGGATGGTGGTCAGCAGCTGGTTCAGGGCCCGCTGGTCACCTCGTCCGGCGGCCGCGACGGGTTCGTCGAGGGTGTACCAGCGCGACGGCGTCACCTGTTCGGGTTCCGACTCCGCCGGGGCGCCCGGCGCCACCAGCGCGAGTTCCCCGATCATCGCGCGGTTCTTGATCCGGGACAGGGTGTCGTCGACGTCGAGGCCCAGCCTCAGCGCGTCGATGAAGGCGCTGTTGGCGCCGTCCAGGCGGTCGACGAAGCCGGGGTCGTGCTCCGCCAGACGGTCACGCGCGTGGCGAAGGGTCGCGCTGACCGCCTCGTCCGAGATGCCGAGCACGCCGGCGATCTCTCGCGACGAATAGCCGTCCAGCGCCCATGCCATGCCGAGTTGCTGACGTTTCGGCAGCTCCCCCAGCATCGTCAGGACGGACGACGCCTCGTCGGCGAGGATGGTGAGTTTGTCCTCCCGGCCGGCGTCGTCGAAGGCCCAGTCGGCCCGGGCCGCTGTCTGTTCCTTCGCCCGCCGATGCCCGACCCGGCGGACCCAGGCCTTCGGCTGGATGATGCCCGGCCAGCCCTCGTAGGCGTTGAGCATCGCCTCCGCCGCCGCGTCCCGCGCGGGGGCCAACGCGAAGCCCGCCTTGCACAGAAAGCCGGTGAGCAGCGGAAATTCGGCGTGGAAGAACTCGTCGAACCCTTCGTGGCCCATCACCCGCACTCACCGCTCTCCGCCGCCTGACGCGAATGCCCTCACAGATCAGGTGCAGTGAGCGGGCCGCTGAGTGTAACGATTCGGTCAAGGTGATGTTTGCGTGGTGCGCCCGGCCGGATACCCGGCGTCGAGGGAGAAGTCGTTTGACGAGGAAGGGAAAATCGGGAAAAAGGAGGTGATAGGAAAATGGAAATGAGGATGGCGGGTGACCTGAGTGAGGCCGCTTGCCGCGGTGAGGATCCCGAACTGTTCTTCCCGGTCACCGAAACCGGTCCCGGCGCACGGCAGGCGGCCAGGGCGAAGGCCGTCTGCGCACGGTGCCCGGTCATCTCGGCCTGCCTGGCCTGCGCCGTGGAAAACGGGCTGGCCCATGGAATTTTCGGCGGGCTGACCGGCAGTGAGCGGCGCCAGGTGATTCGCGTCGGCTCTGCCGCCTGAAAGCGTTTGATCGCGTTATCGAATTTCCGTCGTGTTCTTCGTGCGCGCGAAAAAAGAGGGGCCCGGTTCCGTGAACCGGGCCCCTCTGTCAATGGTGGTCAGGCGGCAGCGGTCTCCTCGGCCAGCCGCTCGTTGCCCGACTGTGTCTTGAGCGGCTTGTGCTTGAGGAAGGCGACGGCGACGACGACCAGCAGCGCGATCGGCGCGCTGATCAGGAACAGTTCGCTGGTCGCCTCCCCGTAGGCCTCGCGGACGACGTTCGCGACCGGTTCGGGCAGCGTGGCGATGTTCGGCACCGCGCCGCCGTCGCCACCGCCGGGCAGCGGCCCGAGCTTCTCGCTCATCAGCGCGAGGACCCGGTTCGCGAGCACGGCGCCCAGCGCGCTCACCCCGATGGAGCCGCCGAGGCTGCGGAAGAACGACAGCGTGGAGGTCGCCGTGCCGAGGTCGTGCGCGTCGACGTCGTTCTGGGAAACCAGGACCAGGTTCTGCATCAGCATGCCGACGCCCACGCCCAGCAGCACCATGTACGCGCCGAGGACGACGAGGTTCGTCTTCGCGTCGATGGTGCCCAGCAAGCCCAGGCCCGCGGTCATCAGCGCCGCGCCGAGCAGCAGGTGGCTCTTCCACTTGCCGGTCCGGCTGATCAGCTGGCCGGAGACCGTGGAGGACACGAGGATGCCGAAGATCATCGGCAGGCTCAGCAGTCCGGCCACCGTCGGCGACTTGCCGAGCGAGAGCTGGAAGTACTGCGACAGGAACACCGTGCCGCCGAACATCGCGACACCGACGAGGAAGCTCGCCAGGGTGGTCAGGGCCACCGTGTGATTGCGGAAGAGGCCCAGCGGCAGGATCGGCTCCGCCACCTTCGACTCGACGTAGACGGCGAGGGCGAGGATGACCACGCCGGCGGTCACCAGGCCGACCGTCCACCAGGAGCCCCACGCGAACTGGTGCCCGGCCAGCGACGACCAGACCAGCAGCGTCGAGACACCGGCCATGATCAGGAACGCGCCGAGGTAGTCGACCTTCACGTCACGTTTGATCGTGGGCAGGTTCAGGGTGCGCTGCAGCAGCAGGATCGCCGCGATCGCGAACGGGACGCCGAGGAAGAAGCACCAGCGCCAGCCCAGCCACGAGGTGTCCACCATGACGCCACCGATCAGCGGGCCCGCGATGGTCCCGACGGCGAACACGGCACCGAAGATGCCCGAGTACTTCCCGAGTTCCCGCGGGGAGACGATGGCGGCCATGATCACCTGCGCGAGCGCGGTGAGCCCGCCCGCGCCGATGCCCTGCGCGACCCGGCTGCCGATCAGGAGCTCGATGTTGCCCGCGAACCCGGCGACCAGCGAACCGATCACGAACAGGCCGAGTGAGAGCTGGATCAGCAGTTTCTTGTTGTACAGGTCGGAAAGCTTGCCCCAGAGCGGAACCGTCGCGGTCATCGCGAGCAGCTCGGTGGTGACCACCCAGGTGTAGGAGGCCTGCGAGCCGCCGAGTTCGGAGACGATCCGCGGCAACGCGTTCGCGACCACCGTCGAGGCGAGGATGGCGACGAACATGCCCATCATCAGCCCCGACATCGCTTCGAGGACCTGTTTGCGGTCCATCGAGCCCGCCGGGGCCTCCGGTTCCCGTGGTTCGGTCATGGATACGGACATGGTCGTCCCCCTTCGTGTTCTGTGGTGCCGTGCGCGTCAGCGCGCGCGGCCGCCGGGCTCCGGGAGCCCGGCGAGAAGCGTTTCGACGGCGTCGTCCAGCAGGTCGAGCGCGGACACCCGGCCGTCGTGCTGGTACCAGAGCATGAGCACCGCGTTCACCGCGCCGCCGATCGTGGACAGCAGCAGCGCCGGGTACAGATCGGCCTTGGGATCGGCGCCGGTACGGCGCGCGATCGCCTCGATCAGCGGCGCGATGGTGTCGTGGTTCATGGCCACCGCGCGCGAATGCAGGGTGGCGTTCTCCTGAATGGCCTTCATGCGGCCGAGCCACTCTTCGCGGTTCTCGTCGACCTGGGCGAAGTCTTCCTTCAACGCGTCGGCAAAGGCGCGTGGAGTGCTGACTTCCTTCGGTGTGGCAAGGAATTTGTCGATGGTGCGCTGGGTCCGCTCGGCGGTGTCGGCGTGCGCGATGACGACAGCGTCCTCTTTGGACGCGAAGTAGTTGAAGAAGGTGCGCGGTGAAACCCCCGCCGCCGCGCTGATGTCCTCGACCGTCACCTGGTCCAGGCCGCGTTCGGCGACGAGCCGGACGGCGGTGGTCGCCAGCGCGCGGTGGGTTTCCAGCCGCTTGCGCTCGCGGAGACCTTTGACGGGTTCGGGCATGAGCACCACGATACGCCCGAAGATGCAGATACTGCAAAATTGCAGTCTGTGAAGCGTGCCACTGGCGGACGGCGGCGGGCCGCCTGGCAGACTGCGGCGGGTGAGCGGAACGGTGCTGGTACTGGGCGGACGCAGCGAGATCGGCCTCGCGGTCGCGGAACGGCTCGCCAAGGGCGGGGCGCGCCGGATCGTGCTGGCCGCGCGTCGGAGCGCGGACCTCAGCGCGGAGTCCCGGCGACTGCTTGCCGCGGGGGCGGAAACCGTCGAAGCCGTCGAGTTCGACGCCGACGACCTCGCCGGGCACGGCCCGTTCCTCGAGAAGGTCGTCTCGGAATACGGGCCCCTCGACGTCGTCGTCACCGCTTTCGGGATCCTCGGCGACCAGGCGCGCGCCGAAGCGGACGCCGCTCACGCCGTCGCGATCGTGCACACGGACTATGTGGCTCATGTGAGTGTGCTGACGCATGTGGCCAAGGTGCTTCGTGAGCAAGGAAACGGAAGCCTGGTGGTCTTCTCGTCGGTCGCCGGGGTGCGGGTCCGGCAGGCGAACTACGTCTACGGTTCGGCGAAAGCGGGTCTCGACGGTTTCGCGAGCGGCCTGGCCGACGCCCTGCACGGCACCGGCGTGCACCTTCTTCTCGTCCGGCCGGGGTTCGTGATCGGGCGGATGACCGAGGGAATGTCGCCCGCCCCGTTCTCCAGCACCCCGGACCAGGTCGCCGACGCGACGGTCGCCGCGCTCCGGAAGCGCCGGGGAACCGTGTGGGTGCCGGGACTTCTGAGGCTGGTGTTCTCGGTGATGCGCGTGGTGCCACGCGCGATCTGGCGCCGGATGCCCCGGTAGGGGAGCGCTGCGCGGTCGGTCCGGTACTCGGTGTCGCGGCCGGTTGTCTGCTTGATCACTCCGGCTGGTCCGAACGGGCTTTAAGACCCGGTTATGACACGTTTCTCAGGTAATTCCCAGCTAACGCGGTGATCCTCGATCACGGGGGATCATTCACGGAAGCGGGGAGAAGTCGTGCTGCTCACGTCGCGAGGACGGCGGATCGGCGGCCGCGTCGCACTGGGCCTGGTGTCGACGGCCGTACTGGGTGTCACGGGTTTCGCGTGGACCCAGTTGAGCCGTTTGGACCAAGCGATCGTCACGGCCGACGTCATCGCGCCGTCCGCCCAGGTGCCCGAAGGGCCGGCGGGTGAACCGCTGAAGGTGGCGCAGAACATCCTGCTCGTCGGAATCGACTCCCGCACCGACACGAACGGGAACCCGTTGCCGCAGAACGTCCTCGACGCGCTGCACGCCGGGGACAGCGACGACGGCGGTGACACCACCGACACCATGATCGTGGTCCACATCCCGGCGGGCGGAGCGGGCGCGACGGCCATCTCGATCCCGCGCGATTCCTATGTGGACATCGCGGGCGGGCTCGGCAAGCACAAGATCAATTCGGCGTACAGTCGCGGCAAGAACGCCGCGATGAACTCTCTGCGCGCGCAGGGGCTCTCCGGTGCGCAGCTCGAGGTCAAGGCCAACGAGGCGGGCGCCAAACTCACGATCCGGACGATCGAGCAGTTCACCGGGCTGTCGATCAACCACTACGCGGCGGTCAACCTCGCCGGGTTCTCCGCGCTGAGCGAAGCCGTCGGCGGGGTCGAGGTCTGCCTCAACGAAGCGGTGCAGGACAAGTTCTCCGGGGCGTCGTTCCCGGCGGGCAAACAGCTGCTTTCCGGGCCGCAGGCGCTCGCTTTCGTGCGGCAGCGGCACGGGCTGCCCAGCGACCTCGACCGCATCGCGCGGCAGCAGGCGTTCCTTTCGAGCATGGCCAAGACCGTCCTGGACGCCGGGACGTTCACCGATCCCACCAAGCTGAGCGATCTGGTCGGCGCGGTGCAGGGTTCGGTCGTGCTCGACCGCGGCTGGGACGTGCTCAGCTTCGCGCAGCAGTTGCGGGGGATGAGTTCCGGGGCGCTGAAGTTCCAGACGATCCCGGTCCAGAGTCTCTCCCTGCCGACGCCGTCGGACGGCGACGCGGTGAAGGTGGATCCGGCCGAGGTGCAGGCGTTCGTGAAGGCCGCGCTGAACTCGACGAGCGTCGCCGCGGTGGGGGAGCCGACCGGCGGGATCGGGATCAAACCGGTCGCGGCCACCTCTTCCGTTGCAGCGCCGCCTTCGTCTTCCACACCGGCCGCGATGGCGGGCTGCGTGAACTGAGCGGTCAGCTTTCGGCCAGTTTCGTCCGGCCGTCGACGATCGCGGGGCCCAACTTGACCTGGGTGTCAGGCACGATCTCGCCGCCGGTTGCTCGTGAGACGCGAGGGCCCGGGATACCGGAGCGCACGGGTGCCGGTCATCGCTTCGATCGGTTCCGCTGGGCCGCGGGCGGGATGTAGCGCCGCGAATTGCTCGCAGATCGTGCTGTAGACCAAGAGTGATCCGATGCCGCCCTCGGCCACCAGGTGCGCCCGGCCGTCGACGGTGATGGTCTGGGTGCTCAGCTCGCCGCCGGAGGGCTTGTCTGAACTTTGGACATGCCGAGGGGCCCGTCGCCGGTGGGCGGGCTCCTCGGGGTTCAGCGGTGATGCAGGGTGTTACGCCGAGGTTTTCGGAGCGGATCTCGGTATTGGGGCGGGATGAACTCCGGTAACCCATCAGTGGCCATCCGGACTTCCCAGTCACCGTGGTGAATCAGCCGGTGATGGAACCCGCACAGCAGCACGAGATTTCGGAGGTCGGTGGGGCCACCGTTTGCCCAGTGCACGATGTGGTGGGCGTGGCAGTTCTTCGGTTTCCGATGACATCCGGGGAAGGCGCAGCCCCGGTCGCGGATGTTCAACGCACGTCGTTGGCCTGGCGTGACGAAGCGTCGTAGCCGTCCCACATCGAGGGGTTCTCCGGCAGCGCTCATCACCACGGGCAACATCAGGCAATCGCAGGCTGCCAGCCGGGCTTCGCGGGCGGTCATCGTGCCGGCGAAGTCCAGGCACGCGGTCCCGAGGCCGGTTTTGAGTTCGTCGAGTCCGATGGTGACATTGACGAGGGTGCGGTAGCCGCTGGTGCCGGGCTGGTCGGGGCAGGCGATGGCCAGGTCGAGGATGTCGGCCCAGGCGTCTCCCAGGCGTTCGCATTTCATCCGCGGATCCGCTTGGCCGAACTCGTCCACCGGCCGTGGCTGGGCATACGCCTCCAACGCGGCCGCGGTGCGGGCACCGGTCTCGTCGTCCAGGATACCGGTGAGTTTCCAGAACCCGTCCTTGCGGCGCTCCAGGGTGGCTTCCCGGCGCGGCTCCTTGGGTTCGGGATCCTTCGGCTCGTTGCCGTCCGGGTCCAGCAAGCCGAGCAGGTTCGCTTCAGCGTCCGCCAACTGGCGGGGACCGGCGTCGCGGGCGAGGGTGGCGAGAATCTTCTCCGCATTCTCCCGGTCTTCGGCGGAGGTGTGGGCGGGGAGTTTCTTCAGGATCTCCAGGATCTGATCGATCCGCTCGCCCCCGACCAAGCCTTCGGCGGCGACAGCGGCAGTAGCCGGTGCCACGGCAGGAACCTCGGTGCCGTCCAACGCACGCGTGGGATTCAGCGCGATGGCCCGGTTCACCACCGAACGGGCTTCACCGACCGACAACCCGGCAATATCGGCGAACCAGTTGGCCGTACGGCCATACCCGTACAAATCCTTGACGCCCCGAGACTCGATCTCCGCCAGGACCGCTGCACGCCATGCGCAAGCTCCAGTTTGCCGGCACGCTACAACTCCTGTGGCAACTCGGGAAGGAAAGCCTCGGACACCCCTCAACACTACCGCAAAACAATCGAACAAGCGTTCGCAATTTTAAGCAACAAGCGAAACGCGCGAACAACACTGAAGAGTGATTCGGCCGCGAAACCGCGACTACCCTAAAGCAATTAGTCGCCTAATTGCGCGGGACGACGCACACGTTCCGCCGGGAGCGAGCAGGCCGGGAGCAAGTAGCCGGCTAATTGCGAAGACGGGGCACGAGGCGGCCACCACGGAAACCGGCCCCAAGATTCTTTTGAACCGCGCCGCGCCGCCGTCCGTGTCACTGGCGTCGGGGAAGTCGCCGAAACGGGGATGGTGTGATGAAGCGTCGGCCGGGCTGGACGATTCTGGTGGCTCTCTCCCTCTGCCTCGCCGGTTGTGCCGCGACCGTGGGCGGGGTGGCGCAACCGGTGGATCCCACCCGGGTCGCCGGGCTCGAGATCACCGACGGCCCCAGTGGTCTCAAACCCGGCGTGCTCGACGCCGGTCTCCCGGTCGACGGTGGTGACGGCGGGGAGATCGACAGGCTCGCGGCCAACGCCGTGGCCGACGTCCAGCGGTACTGGCGCGAGTATCTGCCCGCGACCTTCGATCGCGCGTTCCGGCCGCTGGCCACTCTCGTCTCCTACGATTCGGCGGGTCGCGGGCGTGAGATCTGCGGGGCCTCGACGGCCGGGCTGGTGAACGCCTTCTACTGCTCGGGGCAAGACGTCGTCGCGTGGGATCGCGGGGAGTTGCTGCCGACACTCAACGACTCCATCGGCCCGGCGGCGGTCATGGCCGTACTCGCCCACGAGATCGGCCACGCCGTCCAGTTCCGGCTGGGTCTGCCCGCCGCGAGCCCGTCGATCGTCAAGGAGCAGCAGGCCGACTGCTACACCGGGGCGTACTTTCGCTGGGTCGCCGAGGGCAGGTCGCCGATGTTCCAGGTTTCCACCGGCCGCGGGCTCAATGAGGTGCTCACAGCACTGTTCCAGATCCGTGACTCCGCCGGGGTGGCTTTCGACGACGACGGCGCGCACGGCAACGCGTTCGATCGGGTTTCCGCGTTCCAGTTCGGCTTCACCGACGGGCCCGCCCGGTGCGCCGAGATCGACGAGCGGGAAATCGAAGGCCGGAGCACACAAGGCGGATTCGGTTCGGCCGGGGAGAACGTCCGCCTCGACGATCGTCAGGCACTCGCCGACCTCACCACCAGTCTGCGGCAGGCTTTCCGGCTCGCGGCCACCCCGCCGACGCTCACCACCGGAGCGGCCTGCGGTGTGACGGCGGAGGACGCGCTCGCGTCGTACTGCTCGGAGTCCAACCAGATCAACCTCGACCTCGACGGGCTCGTCCGCATCGGCACCCCGCCGCGCCGGGGGCGGCAGGGCGGCATCGGTGACTTCGCCGCGTTCGCGGAGGTCGCGTCGCGCTACACGCTTGCGGTCCAGCAGGAGGGCGGGTTCCGGCTCGACGGTCCGGTGGCCGCGCAACGCACGGCCTGCCTCACCGGCTTCTGGGCGTCGACCATCGTGGACGGCGGGGCGCTCACGTTGTCACCGGGCGACCTCGACGAGGCCATCGCCGAGATGCTGACGCGGAACAGCCTGATCGCCGCGGACGTCCGGGGCCGGACACTCCCGGCAGGCTTCGCCAGGGTCGCCGCCTTCCGTGACGGCTTCTCCTCCGGCAGCCAAAGGACTTGCGGCGACAAGTACCGCTAGACGCAAGTCCGTGAAGGCCTCCTTCCCTACCCTCAAGGTAGTGAAGGAGGCCTTCACGGACTTGGCCCTCAGGTCATACGAAAGCGCTCTGGCCGGTGATCGCCTTTCCGACGATCAGCGTGTTCATCTCCCGCGTGCCTTCGAACGAGTAGATCGCCTCGGCGTCGGTGAAGAACCGCATGATGTCGTTGTCCAGCACGATCCCGTTGCCGCCGAAGATCTCGCGGCCCCAGGCGACGACTTCCCGCATCCGCGAGGTCACAAAGGCCTTCGCGAGTGACGAGTGTTCGTCCTTGAAGATCCCGGCGTCCTGCAGCCTCGCCAGTTGCACCAGCATGCCCCACGACGCGGTGATGTTGCCGAGGCTCTTCACCAGCAGGTCCTGCACCAGCTGGAACCGCGCGATCGGACGGCCGAACTGCTGGCGTTCCTTGGCGTAGTCCAGCGCCAGTTCGTAGGCGCCGATCATCACGCCCAGCGCCTGCCAGGCCACGCCGCCGCGGGTCGCGCGCAGGATCTCGGCGACGTCGCGGAACGAGTCGATGCCCTGCAGCCGGTTGGCCTCCGGCACCCGGACGTCGGTCAGCGTGATCTCGGCGTTTTCGACGATCCGGAACGCGAACTTGTTCTCGATCTTGACCGGCACGAACCCGGGCGAGTCCTTCTCGACCACGAAACCCTTGACGTGGTTGTCCTCCTCGTCGCGGGCCCACACGATGACGAGGTCCGCGAAGGTCGCGTTGCCGATCCACTTCTTGGCGCCGTTGAGGATCCAGGTGTCGCCCTCGCGGCGCGCCGTCGTCCGCATGCCGCCCGCGACGTCGGAACCGCCGAGCGGCTCGGTCATCGCGAAGGCGCCGATCTTGTCCATCGCGGCCATCGACGGGAGCCAGCGGTCGCACTGTTCCTGGTCACCGCCCGAATGGATGCTGTACATCGCCAGTCCGTTGTGGACACCGAAGAAGGTGGCCACCGACGGGTCCGTGCGGGTCATCTCCATCGCCATCATGCCGCTGAGCAGGTGGCTGGTGGCCGGAAGGTGCTCGCCATAGCCCTCATAGGGCAGTCCGGCGACGCCGAGTTCACGGAACTTGCCGACGAGTTCGTGCGGAAACTCGCCCTTGGCCCAGTGATCGTTCACGAGCGGCTTGACCTCGGTGCGCATGAAGTCACGCGTCTTGAGCAGCAGCTTGCGCTCCTCCTCGGGCAGCAGGTCCTCGTAGGCGTAGAAGTCGGCGGTCATGTCAGTTCTCCTCCTTGTCGGCACTGTCCAAAGCGGACAGCACCGCGAGCTGCTTGCGGTCGCGCGCCTCGGCGAGTTCCGAGTACGTGGAGGAGCCGTAAGCGGATTCCACGGCTTCGATGAGCCGTTCCTGTTCTTCAGGGGTCTGCGAGGGCGTGCCGAGGCCCGCCCACATCTTCTTCATCGACTTGCCGATGTGCTCGGCCATGTGCCGGTACCCGCCGGGGCCGCCGCCCAGATGCGAGCCGAGGAACGGCCCGACCGTGGACCAGCGGATGCCGAGCGAGTTCGTCATCACCGCGTCCAGTTCGGACGGTGACACGACGTCCTGTTCCACCAGGTAGATCGCTTCGCGGCTCAGCGCGTTCTGCAGCCGGTTGCCGACGAAGCCGGGGATCTCCTTGCGTTCCACCACCGGCGTACGGCCGACGAACCGGTAGAACCCCACGGCCCGCCCGACCGACTCCGCGCTCGTGCGCTCGCCGGGGACGACCTCGACCAGCGGGATCAGGTGCGGCGGGTTGAACGGGTGTCCGATGAGGACTCGCGACGCGTCGTCCAGCTCAGCCGCGAACGCCGTCGAGGGGATCGCGGACGACGAGCTGAGCAACAGCGCGTGCGACGGCGCTTCGCGGACCAGGGTCGCGAACAGTTCCTTCTTGAACTCGACGTTCTCGGGCCCGTTCTCCTGCACGACATCCGCGTTCCGGACCGCTTCGGAGACGTCCGCTGCGAGGTGGACGCGAGGGGAGAGATCCGCCACGGTCCGGCCGAGATGCGGGGCGAACGCCTCCAGCGCGCCGGCGACGGCGTCGGCGAGATCCGGTCGCGGGTCCGAGACCCGGACCTCCATGCCGTGCGCGGCGAACAACGCCGTCCACGAAAGGCCGATGGTGCCCGCGCCGATCACCGCGGCGTTCCGAAAAGTCATGACCGTGCTCCCTTCAAGTAGTCGAAGACCGGCTTGACCGGGGCGAGTGTCAGGTCGGTGAGGATGTGGCTCGCCGAAACGACCTCCAGCACCGGGAGATCGGCGAGCGGGGCCAGCACGTGCTGGAACAGCTGCAGCCGCGCCGGCCCGGTCCACGCTTCCTTGACCGCCACGTCGGTGATCTCGGTGCGGACCAGCTCGAAGACCCGGGGCGATCCGTCGTAGTCCGGGATGGTCTTGAGCATGAACGTCGGCACGGTGATCTGCGTTTCGGCCTCGCGGACGTCCAGCCGGTGGTGCTTGTAACCCATGGTCGCGGTCGCGACGCGCTGGCTGCCGTAGTCGAGCGTCCCGACTAGCGCGCCGTTCTCGGCGAACAGCCTCGGCGAGCCGATGGTCTTCGGGTAGGCGCTGATCTCGCGGCCGGACGCGGTGGCCGGGAAGTTGTCGAGGTACATCGCGTGCAGGTACTCGCCACGCTCGCCCTCGAAGCTCACCGGGATCGCCTGCCCGGACTCGGTGTAGGGCCCGTAACCGCTGACGTCGCCCATCTTCATCACCTCGAACCGCACCAGCGGCTCGTCGATCTCCAGCGGCTCCGGCACGACGGCGCGCAGGGCGTCGGCGTCGGTGCGGTAGACGATGTTCAGGTACTCACGGTTCGTGAACCGGGGTACCACCGGCGCGTACGCCGGGTTCGTGAGCGGCGTGGTCACGTGCCGGAGGACTTCTTGCTGCTTCATCTCACTCACCTGTCCACTGTGGAGCGCGGCGCTCGGCGAAGGCCCGCATGCCCTCGCGGACGTCGGCCGACTTCATCAGCGCCGGGAGGTCCGCACGCTGGGTGGCAAACGCTTGCGCGTCGGGAACTCCGTCGGCGGCGCGGACGATCTTCTTGACCAGGGCCAGCGCCAGGGGAGCGTTGGCGGCGATCTGTTCCGCGAGTTGCAGAGCGACGGCGGCGGCCTCGCCGCTCGGGACGACCCGGTTCACCAAACCGAGGCTTCCGGCGCGTGCGGCGCCGATCGGCTCGCCGGTGAGCAGGAACTCCATCGCCAGGTGGTGCGGGATCCGCTTCGGCAGCCGGATCACGCCGCCACCGGCGGCGATCAGCCCGCGTTTCACCTCGGGCAGCCCGAACTTCGCGTCTTCGGCGGCGACGATCAGGTCGCAGCCCAGCGCCAGTTCGAAGCCGCCGCCCATGGCCCACCCTTCGACGGCCGCGATCAGGGGCTTCGACAGTTCGGCCTCGGTCAGCCCGCCGAACCCGCGGCCGGGGACCTCGGGCGATTCACCTTTCAGCGCCGCCTTGAGGTCCATCCCGGCGCTGAACGAACCGTCCGCGCCGGTCAGGACTCCGGCCCGCAGCGCGGGATCGGACTCCAGCAGGTCGAGTGCCTCGGCCAGACCGGCGGCGACGGCTGCGTTCACCGCGTTGCGGGCCGAGGGCCGGTCGATCGTGATCAGCAGCGTGCCGCCGACCCGTTCCGTACGTACTTCGGTGCTCATGGTTTCTTCCTCAGCGAGTGGTGGCGAGTTCGCGCAGGACTTCTTCGGTGTCCTGCCCCGGCAGGGGAGCCAGCCGCCGGACGGAGCCGGGGGTCGCGGAGAACTTCACCGGGATGCCGATGGTGCGGATCGAGCCCTCGCTCGGGTGCTCGACGACGTCGAGCAGGTGGCCGTCGCGGACGTATTCGTCGTCCTGCGCCTTGTCGAGTTCGAGGACGGGGGCCATCGGGATGCTGTGCTTCGCGCAGACCTCGGTCCACTCCTCGGTGGTCAGCGCCGGGGCGCATTCGGCGATCATCGCGGCCAGCGCCTCGTGGTCGGCGCCGTCGATCGCGTCGCCGTTGACCCGTGGGTCCTCGGCCAGTTCCGGCCGTCCGGCGGCGTGGAAGAAGTCACGGAAGTTCCGCGGGTTGTACGGGATCACGCAGGCCATGCCGTCCTTGGTGTGCACCGCCTGGTGGCCCGGATTCAGCGACGGGCCGAAGCCGGTCGGGCCCTCCGCGGGCTCGAAGACGTGCCCGGCGAGGTGCTCGACCAGGTTGAACGCGATCAGCGTGTCGGTCATCGGGATCTCGACCCGCTGGCCCTCGCCGGTCCGGTCACGGTGCACCAGCGCGGCGAGCACGGTGTAGGCGATGGTCAGGGAGGAGACCTTGTCGCCGATGATCGTCGGCAGGTAGACCGGCTTGCCCAGTGCGCGGTTCGCGACGTCGACCAGCCCGGACGACGCCTGCACGGTCTCGTCGTAGGCGGCGTGCCCCGCGCGGTCGGAATCGCCGCGGAACCCTTGCGCGTGGGCGTAGATCAGGCCGTGATTGCGCGCGGCGAGGTCTGCGTAATTCATGCCGAGCCTGCTCAGCGCGCCGGGACGCATATTGGTGATCAGCACGTCTGCGGTGTCGATCAGGTTGAGCGCCTGCTCTCGCTCCTCTTCGTCCTTGAGGTTGAGGGCGACGCTGCGCTTGTTGCGGTTCACGTTCAGGTTGAGCGGCGTCATCCCCGGTGTCGTGCGGAACCTGCCCACCCGCACGGTGTCGGCGGGGGACTCGATCTTGATCACGTCGGCGCCGAGGTCGCCGAGGATCTGCGCGGCGTACGGCCCCATGACCACCGTCGAGAGGTCGATCACGCGAACGCCGTCCAGTGGGCCGGTGGCGGTCTGAGTCATTTTGCTTCCCTTCGCCGTTGTTCGCTCTACAACCGAAGTTAGGCGCGAATAGCGGTAAAGGGAATGATCAAGAAACGAAGAATGGTATGACCGCGGTGGTCATACCATTCTTTGCGGCTCGTGAGTGGTAAGGACGGTTAGAACCGTCCTTACCACTCACGAGCCCCGAGTCGGACCTGGACCTTTGCCGCCTCAGGTCGAAAGCTGTTCGGCGAAGATCTCGCGGACGGCTTCGACCAGTCCGGCGAGGTCGCCCTCCTCGGCGCGGTCGCGCCGCCAGACCAGTGCGGTCTCCAGCTGGGGCCGGAAATCCGAGAAGGGGAGGATGGTGGCGCCGTCGACAAGGAACAGATGCATCGGGCTGGCCGGATCCAGCATCGTGATCGAGAACGACGAACCGTTCGCGACCAGCTCGGAAATGCCCGAATATTCGGTTCCGCCGACTTTGAGCCTTTTCCTGATGCCCGCCTTCGACAGGGTGTGGTCCATATCGTCCGAATAGGCCGGAATGCTTTCCGATGCGGACGGGATATAGGACAGATCGCTCAATTCGGCGATGGTGACGGTCTCCCGTCCGGCGAACCGGTCCGCCGGGACGACGGCGCCGAGCCACTCCACCTGCACCGGGACGATCTCCAGCGCGGGATCGACGACCGGCATCCGGACCAGCGACAACGCCAGCTTGCCCTCGTGCACCGCGGCGACCAGATCGGGTGTCGTGCCCGGCCAGCGCTTGAGTTCGAAGCGGTCGCGGCAGCGTTCTTCGAGGCGTTTGACCCGTTCCCGCAGAGCCGGGTGCACGCCGGCGGGGATGCCGATGAACACGGTGCTGCGCCGGGGTTTCACCGCTTCCTTCAACCGCCAAGGGATGGCGTTGACCTGTTCGAGGACGTCCCGCGCGATCGGCAGCAGCGCGGAGCCCGCCGCGGTGAGTGTGACGTGATGCGTGCTGCGGTCGAACAGCCGGTGACCCAGTTCGTGTTCGAGATCCTTGATGCGCTGGCTCAGCGGGGAGGCGGCCATATGCAGTCTTCGGGCCGCCTGGGAGAAGTTCAGTTCCTCGGCAACGGCCACGAAATACCGCAGGTGCAACATCTCCACGTGCTCACCCTAACCGCAGAGCCACGGTGAACGCGGCGCCGCCTTCGGGCGCCGGGCCCGCCGTCAGCGTCCCGCCCATGCGGGTGATCAGCCCGTGCGCCAGCGCGAGCCCGATACCCGAACCGACCGGGCGGCGGTCGCGGTAGCGCTGGTTCAGCACCCCACGCTCGAACGCGACCGGGTAGTCCTCCGGCGCCAGACCGGGCCCGCCGTCCCGCACTGCCAGCCGGGCCTGCCCGCCGGCCGCCACCAGGGAGAACATGATCGGCGCGCCCGCCGGGGTCACGCGCAGGGCGTTCTCGGCCAGCCCGTCGACGACCTGGCGGAGCCGCCGCGGATCGGCGACGACCGGGACCTCGCCGGGCGGCCGCTCGACCAGCAGCGTGACGTCCTGCCGCGCGCACCGCAGCCGCCAGACGTCCGCGCATTCGTCGAGCAGCGCCGCGAGATCGAGGCGCGCCGGGTCGAGGCGGAACTCGTCCGCGCCGAGCCGTGCCAGTTCCAGCAGGTCGCTGACCAGTCGTTCCAGCCGTTCCGCCTCGCGATGGATGGTCCTCCCGGCGCGCCGCGCGTCCTCGCCTTCTGCCACGCCGTCACCGATCGCCTCCGCGAACCCGGTGACGGCGGTCAGCGGTGTCCGCAGTTCGTGCGACACCGAAAGCAGGAACTCGCGCTGCCGAGCCTCGCTGTACTGCAGGGCGTCGGCCAGTTCGTTGACCGATTTCGCCACGTCCGCGACTTCGGACGGCCCTTCCACCGGAACACGCAGGTCACGGCGCCCGGCCCTCATCCCGTTCGCCACCGACGCGGCCCGGCGCAGCGGCCGCGACAGCATCCGGCTCAGCAGCAGCCCGGCGATCGCGGCGACCGCCAGCCCGGCGCCGAGTGCGAGCACGGTGTTGCGCACCAACGTCCTGCCGCGCGCTTCACCGATCTCCGTCGACTGGACCAGGGCGAACGCGGCACCTCTCGCGCCAACCGCGCGGACTTCGACGAGGTACTGCCTGCCTTCGACCACCACTGTGCCCGAGCGGGTGAACCCCGTTTTGGTGGCGGCGATGGCCGCGACCGTCCCGTCGCCGTCGATCGTCCCGTTCGGACGGCGGACGACGACGTCGATCCCTTGTCCCCGAACGACTTCCGCGGCCCTCCCGACGCGGAGCCGGTTGCCGATCCCGGTCTCGTCGAGCTGGCTCGCGACCACGTCGGCCTGTGCCGAAAGCGACTGCCGGAGCACGTCGCTGCCCGTGGTGCGGATGAGCCGGGCCGCGACCAGCCCGGCGACCACCACCGCGACCGCGGCGACCGCGAGGCACACCACGGTGATCCGCAACGCGAGCGAGGTCCGGTTCATCCGGTGTCCGCCGCGTAACCGATCCCGCGGACCGTCCTGATCGGACTGTGCTCGCCCAGTTTCCCGCGCAGCTGGGCGATGTGGACGTCGACGGTCCGCGTGCCCGCCGACGCCGCGTAGCCCCAGACGGAACTGAGCAACTGCTCGCGGCTGAACACCTGACCGGGCCGTCGCACCAGATGGGTGAGCAGATCGAACTCGGTCGACGTCAGCGTGATCTCGGTATCGGCGGCCCAGGCACGACGCTGGGTGACGTCGACGCGCACGCCGCCCGCCGTGTAGGTCTCGGCGCGCGAAGGCGCTCCGGCGGCGCGGCGCAGGACGGTCCGGACCCTTGCCGAGAGCTCACGCGGGCTGAACGGTTTCGTCAGGTAGTCGTCGGCGCCGATCTCCAGGCCCAGCAAGCGGTCCAGCTCGTCGTCGCGCGCGGTCACGAACAGCACCGGCGTCCAGTCGCCGTCCGCGCGCAGCGTCCGGCAGATCTCGATACCGTCCATTCCGGACAGTCCGATGTCGAGCACGATCGCGACCGGGCGCAGCCGCCGGATCGTGGCCAGTGCCGCGCCGCCGTCCGCCTCCACGTGCACGCCGAACCCGTCCCGCCGCAAGTACAGCGAAGCGAGTTCGGCGATCGCGGGGTCGTCCTCGACGACCAGCACCAGCCCGCGTCCCGGTTGTGTCGTCACCGGCCGATCCTGTCACGGGGCGGGGTCGCCCGCCATGTCCTGCTCGATCGAGTCGAGCGTGTGCTGGACGTCGCTCAGCTCACCCGGCGCCGGGCTCGAAGCGGGTTCGTCGTCGGTGCACGCGACCGCGCCGAAGAGCGCGAGCGCGGTCAAACCGGCGGCCAGGAGACGTTTCACTTGCCCGCCTTGCAGTGCGCGCCCGCGAACGCGTCGAGCTTCTGCTTCGCCGCGGTGAGCTCGGGCAGCCTGCCGTTGCGCTTGTCGGCGCGCTTCTGAAGCTTGTCGGCGGCGTCGTTGTGCCCCTTCTTACGCTGGCCCTCGGCCCTGGCCTTGAGATTCGCCACCGAACCGCGGATCTCGGGGCCACCGTTGATGCGTTCGGTGAGTTTGGTGGTGCGCTGGGTGAGTTTCGGCAGCCATTCGGCGCACAACTGCTGGGACTCTTCGGGGCTCAGGGTGATCGGTGCCTGGGCCGAGGCCGCGGGAGCGAGAGCGACGAGGCCGGCCGCGGTCAGGCAGACGGCGATGGTGTGTTTCAGCATGCGAAGAGCGTCGCGCGGCCGGATACGAGGAATGTGGGGGAAATGTTCGGGTTTCGTAAGCGATACTCGGACGATGGGGCTCAAGACCTTGACCGCCACCGTCGTGGCGACACTGCTGCTCACCGCCGCACCCGCCGTCGCGTCACCCGCGTTCGTCCTGCGTGACGGCGTCAGCGAGCCGGTGTTCTCCTACGAGAAGGCCATCCGGGAGACCGCCTGGGTCGAGACCGGCCAGGACCTCGACCGCGACGGGCGGACCGACCGGGTCGCCGCCGACATCATCCGCCCGGCGGAACCGGCCGCGCGCGGTCAGCGCGTTCCGGTGATCATGGACGTGAGCCCGTACTACGAGAAGGTCGGGCGCGGCAACGAGCGTCAGCCGAAGACGTACCTCCCCGACGGCACGCCGTCGCAGTTCCCGCTCTTCTACGACAACTACTTCGTCCCTCGCGGATACGCGGTCGTGCTGGTCGACGTCGGGGGCACCAATCGCTCGTCCGGGTGCTTCGACGACGTCGCGTCCGGCAACGGCGTCGTGAACTGGCTCAACGGGCGCGCTCAGGCTTTCCGCACGCCGTTCGGCCCCGAGCGCGTGCGGGCGGAGTGGGCGAACGGGGCGGTCGGCGCGATCGGGAAGTCGCAGGACGGGGCGACCGCGATCGGGATGGCCGCGTCCGGGATCGAAGGCCTGAAGACCATCGTGCCGATCGCCGGGGTCAGCTCGTACTACGAGGTCCACAACTCGCACGGCGCCTATTTCGGCTGGGCGGGCGGCCCCGGTTTCTACAACGAGCGTGCCGGGAAGCTGTGCCGTCCGTTCGAAGAGGACAACGCGCGCCGCGCGGGGACGGACGGGAACTTCAACGACTACTGGCGCGAGCTCGACTACGTGGCGAAGACCGGCAAGGTGCGTGCGAGCGTTTTCGCGTCGATGGGCTTCCACGACCTCAACGTGAACCCCATCCAGTTCGGACCCTGGTGGGAGGCGCTGAACGCGCACGGCGTGCCGCGCAAGGCGTGGCTGCACCAGGCGGCGCACGTCGACCCGTTCGACCTCGACCGGTCGCGGTTCGTGCGGACGCTGCACCGCTGGTTCGACCGCTGGCTGCTCGGCGTCCGCAACGGTGTCGAGACCGAGCCCGCGATCCGGATCGAGCACACCCCGGACCGCTGGACCGACGAACGCCGCTGGCCCCCGGACTCGCGGTCACGCACCCTGTGGCCCACGGTGTCGGGTGGGCTGGGGAACCGGCCTTCGTCAGGTTCCGCCGCGGTGACCGACGATCCGGCGCGCGGAGCGTCGCAGTGGGTGGAGAACCCGTCGGAGCCGAGTCCGGATCGGGTCGTTTTCGCAGGTGAGCCCGTGCGGGCGGATACCCGCGTCGCCGGGACGGCCACCGTCACGGTCACCGCCCGCTCGGACAAACCCGCCGCACGGATCGGCGCGGTGCTGGTCGACTACGGCCCCGCGACCGCGCGGAACACGAAATTCCCCGCGCTCGGTACGAAGAACCTGACCACCCGCTCCTGCTGGGGCGCGGGCACCGCCGCGGACACCGGCTGCTTCCTCGACACCGTCGCGGATCTGACCACTGTGGACAAACGGATCGTGGCGACCGGCTGGGCGGACCTCGGCCACCACCGCTCACTGTGGCGGGGCGAACCGCTCGTGCCCGGCAAGGCGTACACGATGACCTTCCGGCTGAGCAGCCTCGACCACGTCGTCCCGGCGGGGCACCGGCTGGCCCTCGTCCTGGGCGGGACCGACGGGGACATGTTCGACCCGGCGCTGCCCACGCTCGGTGCCCGGGTGACCTTCGAGCTGGGCGCGACTTCGCTCTCGGTGCCGGTCGCCGGGCGCATTTAGTCCTCTGAATGCGAGAGAGAAGGAGCACGGATGGCGAAGATCCAGCGCATTTCCGTCCACGGTCACACGAGCGCGAGCCCCGAAGCCGTCTACGCCCTCCTCGAAGACCGCGAGCGTTGGCCCGACTGGTCACCCATGGGCGCGTTCCGCCTGCTCCAGAAGGGGGACGAGAACGGCCTCGGTGCCGTCGGCGTCTTCAGCACCAACGGCGTCCACAGCTGCGAAGAGGTCATCGCGCTCGAACCCGGCAAGCGTTTCGGCTACGCCCTGAAGAAGGGGCTCCCGCTGCGCGACTACCGCGCCTACGTGGACCTCACTCCCGAGCGGAAGGGCACCGCGATCCACTGGCATTCCACGTTCACCGCCAAGATCCCGGGCACCGGCTGGTTCTATCGCCGGTTCCTCGGCCACTTCATCGGGCGTATGGTCGAGAGCCTCGTGGCGCGCGCCTCGCGTGGCGCACCATAAAGTAGGCGCATGGCAGCCCCACGACGCACCCAGGAGGAACGCAGCGCCGCGATGCGCGTCAGGCTGCTCGACGCCACGATCGACTGTCTCGTCGAATACGGCTACGCGGGCACCACGACCACCCGCGTCGCGGATCGCGCCGGGGTGACCCGCGGCGCGCAGGTGCACCATTTCCCGACCAAGACCGACCTCGTCACCTCCGCGATCCGGCATCTCGCGGCCAAGCGCACCGAGGTCGCGATGGCGGAGATCGACCGGCTCAAGGCCTCGGCGGATCCGGTCGGGGACGCGTTGCAACTGCTGTGGGAGATGCACCAGGGGCCGGTCTTCTCGGCGACAGTTGAGCTGTGGGTGGCGTCGCGGACCGACGCGGAACTGCGCGCCCAGATGGCGGTGGTCGAGCCGATCGCGACGAGCAGCCTGGTCGAGTTCGGCAAGGCGCTGCTGCCGGACCATTCGGCGCATCCGGAGTTCCTGCACGCGGTGTACACGGCGATGGACGTCGTCCGCGGCATCCTCATCGCCAGCTGGGCGACCCGCGACCGGACCGAGCTGGAGGCGCGCTGGGAGCGTGGCCGCCGTCATCTGATCCTGCTGTTCGAGGCGCTGATGCGGCCCACTCCCTCTCGCTAGGCGTGTTACTCTCCTCAGGAGAGTGAGGAGGTCACGTGCTCGGAAACCCGTACGACCCCGACTGCCCCACCCGCGCGCTGCTCGACCGCATCGGCGATCAGTGGACCGTGCTGATCGTCGGCGTGCTCGGCGACGGTCCGCTCCGGTTCACCGAGATCGGCAAACGCGTGCGCGGCATCTCGCAGAAGGTCCTCACTCAGACGCTGCGCAGCCTCGTCCGCGACGGCATCCTGACGCGCACCGCGTACCCGGAGATTCCTCCGCACGTCGAGTACGAGCTGACCGCGCTCGGCCGCAACCTCGCCGAACCGCTCGAGATGCTCGACCAGTGGGCTCGTGTCCACATGGGCGAAGTGCTCGACGCGCGCAAGAACCACGACGGTCAGCTCTCGGCCTGACCGAACAGCCGGTCGAGGTAGTAGTCCACAGTGGACAGCGCCTCCTCGGGCGTGCGGTGGTTCATCACGATGTTGGTGCCCTGCGAATCGGCGAGTGCCCAGAGGATCGCGGATTCGTGCATCGGGTCGGCCGACTTGTCGACATCGCCCGCCTCCTGGCCCTGGCGGATCAGGACGGCGAACAGTTCGAACAGCTGCGGGACGCCGTCGGTGAACGCGGCCGCGAACGACGGATCGGAGATCGCGCGGATGAAGAACGCGACGCCCATCAGCCAGTCGCCGCGCCCGCGCTCGTCGAGCGGCAGGATCTCCGTCATGATCGCGCGGATGATGGCCTTCGGTGCCGACGGCAGTTCGCCGGCTTCCAGCTGGGCCTTGATGCGCTCTTCGTAGACCTGTGAGCGGCGTTCGACGGCGAACAGCAGCATCTCGTCCTTGGTCTTGAAGTAATGCTGCACCAAACCCATCGACATGCCCGCTTCGGCGGCGACGTGCCGGAGGCTGACTCCTTCGAGGCCTCGCGTGGCCGTCAGCCGCGTCAGCGCCTCGGCGATCTCCGCTCGTCGCGTGGCGTGATCCACCTGCTTCGGCACCTTCACCGCCCGTTCCGCTGTTTGCCATGCGATCGCATTGCCACTACTGTCCGACGCTATTACGATGCGATCGCATTGTAAACGCTCGTCGGGGGTGATTTCGGTGGAAGCCGAACGGGGGAAGGTGCGGTTGAGGCCGCCGCGGAACGCGCTGGATCAGCGGGTCGTGGGCTGGTGGAGGCTGCAGGGAACGCTTTTCTGGGGTGCGCCGGTGCTGGTACTGGTGGTGCTCGGGCTGCTCATCACGCCCGCGCGCTTCTGGCTGCTGACACCGGCGGCGGTATTCGCGGTGCTGGGCCTGGTCTGGGTGATCGCGATGCCGCTGTGGTGGTTCAAGGTGCATCGCTGGGAGGTCACGGAGACGGCGGTGTACGCCCGCTCCGGGTTCTTCTGGCAGGAGTGGCGCGTCGCGCCGATGTCGCGGATCCAGACCGTGGACACCCTGCGCGGTCCGCTGCAGCAGCTGTTCAAGCTCGCGACCGTCACGGTCACCACGGCGTCGGCGCGGGGCGCGGTCAAGATCCGCGGGCTCGACCACGAACTGGCCGCGAGCCTGGCGGAGCAGCTCACCGAAACGACGCAGGCGACGCCGGGGGACGCGACATGACCTCGGGCGAGTTCGAGGGCTGGAACACACTCGACAAACGGACGCTCGCCGTCACCGCGCTGATGATGACCGGCGCGGCCGTCGGTGCCGCGATCCCGACCACGGCCGCGATCGTGAGCGGCGGAGGAAGGTTCTGGGTCGCGCTCGTCTGGGTCGTCGCCGGCGGGGTGGTCCTCATCGGCGGCGGCGTACTGGTGGAGCTCTTCTACTGGAAGGGCGTGCGCTACCGGGTCACGCCGGACCGGCTGGAGACGGCGTTCACCCTGGTCTTCAGGTCGCGGAAATCCCTGCAGCGGGAACGGATCCGCAACGTCGACCTGACGGCGAACCCGCTGCATCGGCTGTTCGGCGTCGCGGTGGTGACCATCGGCACCGGGTCGCACGAGTCGGGCGGGCAGGGCCGGATCAAGCTCAACCCCGTCTCACGCGCCGAGGCCGAACGGCTGCGCGCCGACCTGCTGCGCCGCGCGGAAATCGCGGAGGCCGACGAGAACGCGCCGCTCGCCGAGCTGGACCGGAGCTGGATCCGCTACGCACCGATGTCGTTCCTGACCCCGACCCTGGGACTGGCCGCGGGCGGCGGCCTGATGCAGGTCTCCGAATGGGTGGGACTGCAGAAAGGCCTGATCGACTGGGTGATCGGCCTGTTCCGCGGTATCCCGCTGGTGGTGGCGATCCTGATCCTGCTGGCGATCGCGATGGTCGTCGGCCTGATCGGCGCGCTGGGCCTGTGGATCGAGATGTGGTGGAACTTCCGGCTCGACCGCGAACCCGGCGGCACCCTGCGGGTGCGCCGAGGCCTGTTCACCACGCGCTCGATCTCGATCGAGGAACGCCGGATGCGCGGCATCGACCTCGTCGAGCCGCTCGGGAACCGGATCTCCGGCGCGGCGCGCGTCGACGCGATCGCCACCGGCATGCGGCAAAGCGACGACAAGGACAAGACCGACTACCAAACGCTTTTGCCCGCCGCGCCCGTCGTGACGGCCAACCGGGTCGCCGCGTCGGTCCTGCGCGAACCGGTCTCGCCGACCGAAGCCGTCCGGCTCACCGGACACCCCCGCGCCGCGCGGGGACGGCTGCTGCGCTGGTGGGTCGGTTCGGTGGTGGTCCTGCTGGCGATCTTCGCGCTCCTCGGCTTCCTGCTGACCGACGTCCTCCTGGTGATCGGCGCCGCGCTCGGCGTCGTGCTGCTGCCGGCGTCGGTGCTGCTGGCGCTGGACGCCTATCGCAACCTCGGGCACGGGATCACCGGGCGGTACCTCGTCGGACGGCACGGGACCGTGCGGCGGAGCACGTTCGCCCTGGAACGCGAAGGCGTGATCGGCTGGACGGTGAAACAATCGATCTTCCAGCGGCGCAAGGGATTGCTGACCGTCGTGGCGACCACGGCCGCCGGTGCCGGGGCGTACTCCGTGTACGACGCGGGGGAGGAGCAGGGCCTGCTTTTCGCGGAGGAGTCCGTGCCGGAGCTGTTGACGCCCTTCCTGGAACGGGCCTGACGCTTCAAGGCGGGCGACCGTGTCGCGAAAGCCACTTTCGCAACTTCGCCGGGGGCGGTTGGCCTGGCGTGTTCTTGACTGTCCACAAGGGACATCGCGTTAGGACAAGGTGACCGATTGGGGTGCCTTGGGTGGGTTTTGCGTGGGGGTCGTGAGTGACGATTCGGGTTAGAACACGAATCGCCACTCACGACCCCCGCACAAAACCGCGCATATGGCACTAACTGGACATCTGGCCGCCACGGCCGGCGGTCGTGTTGCGAAAACCACGTCGCCGGGAGCGCCGCCCATCGCTTCGGTCGTCACCGAAGCGTCCACTGGCTACCGTCGTGACATGACCTCATTCGCCGCCCTGCACGTCCCCGGTTCCCCGCTGCTCCTGCCGAACGTCTGGGAGTTCGGCACGGCCGCCTTCCTTGCCGTGCATGGCTTCCCGGCGCTCGGCACGACCAGTCTCGGGGTCTCGGCCGCCGAGGGCGAGCCGGACGGCGCCCCGTCCTCGAAGGAAGCCACCGTCCGGCTGGCGCGGCGGCTCACCGGGCTGGACACGCTCATCAGTGTCGATCTCGCCGACGGGTTCAGCGAAGACCCGGGCGAGGTCGGCGCGCTGGCGGCTGAGCTCGCCGAAGCCGGTGTCGCGGGCATCAACCTCGAAGACGCGCTGGGCGATCCCGTGCGGCACGCCGCCAAGATCGCGGCGGTGAAGGAACGCGCTCCCGGTCTCTTCGTTAACGCGCGGACGGACACGCATTGGCTGGGGGAGCCCGACATCGGCACCGCGATCGACCGTTCTCTGTCCTATGTGGACGCGGGCGCCGACGGGGTCTTCGTGCCGGGGCTCGCCGAACCCGCGGACGTCATGCGGCTGGTGAAGGCCGTCCGGGTGCCGGTGAACCTGCTGTTCCTGCCCGGCAAGGTCACCGTCGCGCGAGCGGCCGAACTCGGCGTCGCCCGGGTCAGTCTCGGTTCGCTGCCGTACCGGATGGCGCTGGCCGCCACGCTGCGCACGGTGGAGGCCGTTCGCGACGGCGGTGAACTCCCGTTGGCCCCGCCGTCGTACGCCGACGTCGCCGCCGTGCTCCCGGAATCTCATTAATCTCGGGAGCATGCAGACCTTCGGAGCCGAATTCGCCGTCCCGCCCGGTTATCTGAACACGCCCAGTATCGGCATCCCGCCGTCGCACGTGGCCGACGCCGTGGCGGAAGCGGTCGAGCGGTGGCGCCGCGGCGAAGCCCGTCCGGCGGACTTCGACGAGCCCGTCGCGCGGACCAGGGCGGGGTTCGGCGCGCTGATCGGGGTCCCGGCGGAGCGGGTCGCGATCGGGGCGTCCGTCTCGCAGCTGATCGCGAACGTGGCCGCCGGTCTGCCCGACGGCGCCAGCGTGCTGGCCGCCGCGAACGACTTCACGAGCGTCACCTTCCCGTTCGCGGCCCAGGCGCACCGAGGGGTGAAGGTCACCGAAGTCCCGTTGGCCGAGCTGTCCGCACGCGTCGAGGGGCACGACCTCGTCGCGGTCAGCGTCGTCCAGTCGGCCGATGGTGCCCAAGTCGACCTCGGCGCGCTCAGGGCCGCGGCCGAGGCGGCGGGTGCCGCGGTCCTGCTCGACGCCACGCAGGCCGCCGGGTGGCAGCCACTGGACCTCGGCTGGGCCGACTGGGTGGTCGCCGCCGGATACAAATGGCTGCTCGCGCCGCGCGGGGCGGCGTGGCTGGCCGCGCATCCGCGGGTGCTGGAGCGGGCGGTGCCGGTCGCCGCGAACTGGTACGCGGGGGAGGACCGCTGGCAGACCGTCTACGGCCTCCCGTTGCGCCTCGCCGAGGGCACCCGCTCGCTCGACCTGTCCCCGGCCTGGCTCGCGTTCGCCGGCGCCGCGGTGTCGTTGGACTACCTCGCGTCCCTGGACCTCGCCGCCGTCCGCGCGCACTGCGTGGGGCTCGCCGACTCACTCCTCGAAGCGCTCGGCTCACCCGGTCAGGGGAGCGCGATCGTCTCGCTCGACGCCGACGCCCGCCGGGTGCAGGAAGCGGGCATCGTGGCCGGTACCCGGGCCGGAAGGCAGCGATTCGGCTTCCATCTCTACAACACGGCTGACGACGTCGAACGGGTGATAAGCACGTTCAGGTGAACCGCCGGAGCGGCGTGAACTACCGTATGTTCCCGTGGTTGGTGCGCAATTTACCCCGGGACCGACGGAAACGGCCCGGCTTCAGCCGGTGCGACCGGCAGGGCCGGGCGGGCCGCCGCCCGCGCCGAATCCGCCGAGGGACACCAAGGGCCTGGCGCTCAAGGGCGCCGGACTGGTCGCCATCGCGGTCGTGTCCGCCCTGCTCTGGTGGCTGATCCGGCACGAGCCGGAACCCACCCCGGTCGCGGACCCGCCGTCGAAGAGCGGCCAGTTCCAGTACACGCTGGTCGAGGGGCCGCAGGTGACCACCGACTGCGCGAGCAAGGCCTACGGCGACACCAAGAAGTTCTTCACCGAGACGCCGTGCACGCGCCTTTCACGGGCGCTGTACACGACCGAGACCGGTGGGAAGAAGGCACTGGTGTCGGTCGTCCTGGTCACCATGCCCGGCGAGGTCACCGCGACCCAGCTCAAGGCGCTCACCGACAAGGACGGCACGGGCAACGTGTCCGACCTGGTGCGCGACGGGACCTTCAAGGCGCAGGGCGCTCCGAAGATCTCCGGGCAGGACGCGGCCTACGACTCCCACGTCAGCGGGCCGGAAGTGGCCATCGTGCTGGCCGGTTTCTACAACAAGCAGACCGACAAGCAGCTGCTGGAGCGGATCGCGACCGACGCCCTGCGGCTTTCGGGTGACCTGCGCCGCTGACCGGACCCTCAAGCGCTATGAAAGGTCCCTTCCTTGCAAAATTTGCAAGGAAGGGACCTTTCATAGCACGCGCGACGGGACCGAAGCCGCGCGAAAGACCTCAGACCGACTGGCCCGGCATGGCGATCGCCACCGGCTTCGCGCCGAACTCGGCCCGCCACGCCGTCCCCCGCCGCGCCGACCCGATCAGCGCGTTCAGCGCCGTCGTCCGCAAAGCCGCGTCGTCCGTCCGGTCGATCACGCCGAGCCAGGCCGAGGTCGCGTCCGCCTCGGCCGTCGCCACCAGTTCCATCGCCGAGTTCGCCTCGGTCACCGGCCTCGGCGGCACGTACGCGGCCTCCGGACCGGTGGGCGTCTGACCCGCCGCGGAAAGCATCCGTTCGCAGACGTCCCTCCGTTTGACGTGCTCGGCCGTGCCCCTGGCCACCGCGCCGGTGAAGGCGGCGGGCAGATACGCGCTGACCAACCCGTACACCCAGATCGCCGCGTGTTCGGCCGCCAGCGCCTGCTGGACGGCCTCCGCGCTCTCCCCGCCGAGCCGGACCCCGGCGGGCACTTCGACCGCGCCGGCGTCGTCGCCGCGGCCGAGCTTCTCCGAACTCTGCTGCAGCGCCGCGCAGCCCGCCGCGATCGAGGCGACCATCCCGGCGCGGTAGCGGGGCAGCGAAGGCACGAGGCCCTCGGCCTGCTTGCGGGCCTGGGCGAGCCGTTCCTTGAGCCCGTCCACCGACGACGGCGGGGTCTCCGCGGGACCGGACTGCTCCGGCTTCGGCCGGTTGAGCCGGTCGACCTCGGTCTTGAGCGCGGCCGCGTGCGCGGCCCGCGCGGTGGCGACCGCTTCGCCTTCGGCGCCCAGCGCCTTCGCGCCGGCCGCGTCGGTCTCCGCCGCGCGCAGCAGGGGACCCAGCGGGTCGGGGCTTTCGTCGAAGCCGGGGGAGCAGGCGGACGCCAGCGGCGCGGCCAGCGCGGCCAGCGCTCCCATCCGCAGGAAAGTGCGACGGCTCGGCTCTGTCGATCTTCCGGTCACGCCGCCCCATCCTGCCAGTAGCCCGCGCGGGGCCGCCGCTCGCGCGTCACGCTGGGGTGACCGGATAAGCTGGACCACTACCGAACCCGGATCCACGCCGCCGGGTCGCCCACAGCCGAACAGGAGCGCTCCACCGTGCCCAACGACCTCGCCAGCAGGCTGGAGCCCATCGTGGCCGAAGCCGTCAAGGCCGCGGGTTTCGACCTCGATTCCTTCGAGGTCCAGCAGGCAGGCCGCCGCCAGCTGGTCAAGGTCGTCGTCGACGGGGACGACGGCGTCGGGCTGGACGAGGTGGCGAGCGTCAGCCGCGCCGTCTCCGCCGCGCTCGACGAGAACGAGCACGTGATCGCCAGCGCGTACACGCTCGAAGTCACCTCGCCGGGTCTCGACCGGCCCTTGGCCTTGCAGCGGCACTGGCGGCGCGCGAAGTTCCGCCTCGTCAAGGTCACGCCGGCCGAAGGCGCGGCGTTCATCGGCCGCGTCGGGCACGCGGGGGAGAAATCCGCGCGAGTGCTCGTGGACGGCGAGATCCGGGACGTCCCCTACGCCTCGGTGACCAAGGCGGTCATCGAGATCGAGTTCAAGCAACCACCTGCCGAGGACCTGAAACTGTTGGAAAACGATGCGTCGGCCCTGAACGCCGCCACCACGGAGCCGAAGGAGGAGCCGAAGTGAACGTCGACATCGCCGCGCTGCGCGCGATCGAACGGGACAAGGACATCCCCTTCGAGACGGTGATCGAAGCGATCGAAACCGCGCTCCTCACCGCGTACAAGCACACCGAGGGCCACCAGCCGCACGCCAGGATCGACATCGATCGCAAGAGCGGGCTGGTCCGTGTCCTCGCGCACACCCTCACCCCGGACGGCCAGACCGACGAGGAGTGGGACGACACCCCCGAGGGCTTCGGCCGGATCGCGGCGACCACCGCGCGGCAGGTCATCCTGCAGCGGCTGCGCGACGCCGAGCACGAGAAGACCTTCGGCGAGTTCTCCGCCAAGGAGAACGAGATCGTCGCCGGCGTGGTGCAGCGTGACGCCCGCGCCAACGCCCGCGGCATGGTCGTCATCCAGGTCGGCGACATCGAAGGCGTGCTGCCCGCGATCGAGCAGGTGCCCGGCGAGACCTACGAGCACGGCGACCGGATCAAGGCCTACGTCGTGACCGTCTCGCGCGGCAACCGGGGCCCGCAGATCACGCTGTCCCGTTCGCATCCGAAGCTGGTGCACAAGCTGTTCGCCCTCGAGGTCCCCGAAATCGCCGACGGCACGGTCGAGATCGCCGCCGTCGCGCGGGAGCCGGGACACCGGACCAAGATCGCGGTCCGCTCGACGGTGCCCGGCGTCAACGCCAAGGGCGCCTGCATCGGCCCGGTCGGCGCGCGCGTGCGCAACGTGATGAGCGAGCTGGCGGGCGAGAAGATCGACATCATCGACTTCTCCGAAGACCCGGCGAAGTTCGTCGGGAATGCGCTGTCGCCCGCGAAGGTTGTCTCCGTACAGGTCGTCGACGAGCGGGCCAAGACCGCTCGGGTCGTCGTCCCGGACTACCAGCTTTCGCTCGCGATCGGCAAGGAAGGGCAGAACGCCCGCCTCGCCGCCCGGCTCACCGGCTGGCGTATCGACATCCGCAGTGACGCCGCCCCTGAGCAGGGTGACGAAGCACACGCCGGGCAGGCGCGGCCCGCCGCGGCAACCGGTTCGGCTGAGTGAAGGTCGAAGCGCTAGACTTACGAGTGGTTCAGAGCCCGCGGCCGGGAACCGACCTCCAGCATGACCGGGAAACTCCGGTTCGCACCTGTGTGGGTTGCCGTAAGCGGGCCTTGATCGGCGAGTTGCTGCGAGTGGTCGCGGCGGACGGTCGGCTGATCGTCGACGAACGTCGGCGGTTGCCGGGCCGGGGTGCCTGGTTGCACCCCGAGCCGGACTGTCTGGCCAAGGCCGAGCGGCGCAGAGCGTTCCCCCGGGCACTTCGTGTTCCAGGGTCGCTCGACGCCCAGGGTGTCCACGAACGCCTGGAGCGGCTCGCCGAGGAATGAGGGGCGCCGGGACATCCCCGGTGCCGGATGGAATCAGGAAGCAGGTCGACCCGTCATGAGTCAGCCGTGAAGCTGAATCAATGAACGCGCGACAATAGGACGAGGTCTGCGGGTCTGCCGCCGGCCTCCCCAGATGAGGAGAGCTGTGCCAGGCAAGGCCCGAGTACATGAGCTCGCGAAAGAGCTCGGCATCACCAGCAAGGAAGTTCTCGCCAAGTTGAAGGAACAGGGCGAGTTCGTGAAGTCCGCGTCGTCCACCGTCGAGGCGCCGGTCGCCCGTCGTCTCCGTGACGCGTATCCGTCCAAGGACGGCAAGAAGAAGCCGGTTCCGACCCCCGGCCCGCGTCCTTCACCCGCGCCGCCCGCGAAGCCCGCTGCCCCGGCTCCGGCCGCGAAGCCCGCTCAGCCCGCGCCCGCGGCGAAGTCCGAGGCCCCGGCCGCCCCCGCGGCGTCCGCTCCGGCGGCGTCTGAAACGTCGGCCCCGGCCCAGCAGCCGTCCCGGCCCGCTCCGGGCGCCCGCCCGGGTCCGCGCCCCGGCCCCCGGCCGCCGGCGCCCAAGGAAGAGGTCGCTCCGGCGGCGAAGGCCGCTCCGGCCGAGCCGAAGAAGGAGACCCCTCCGGCACCCGCCACCCCGCCCGCGTCCCAGACGCCGTCGCAGGGTTCGGTCGTGCCGCCGAAGCCGCAGGGCCCCAAGCCCGGCGGTCCGAAGCCCGGCCCGCGCACCCCGCGTGTCGGCAACAACCCGTTCGGCGTGGGTTCCGGTTCCCCGGCCCCGCGCCCGTCCGCCCCGCGTCCCGGCGGCGGCAACCAGCAGGGCGGCGACAACCGTCCGCCGCGTCCCGGTGGCGGGCAGGGCGGCGACCGTCCGGCCCCGCGTCCCGGTGGCGGCGCTCCCGGCGGTAACCGGCCCAGCCCGGGCAACATGCCCCCGCGCCCGAACCCCGGCATGATGCCGGGCCGCCCGGCCCGTCCGGCCGGTGGTCCCGGTGGCGGCCGCGGTGGTCCCGGTGGCGGAGCCCGTGGTGGCCCCGGCGGCGGCGCTCGTGGCGGTCCCGGTGGCGGCGGCGGAGGTTTCCGCGGCGGTCCCGGTGGCGGCGGCGGTGGCGGTTTCCGTCCCGGCGGCGGTGGCGGCGGTTTCCGTCCCGGTGGCGGTGGCCCCGGTGGCGGTGGCGGTGCCCCGGCCGGTGGCGGCGGTTTCCGTGGCGGCGGCGGTCGTGGCGGCCCCGGTGGCCGTGGCGGTACCGCGGGTGCCTTCGGGCGTCCCGGTGGCCCCTCGCGCAAGGGTCGTAAGTCGAAGCGGCAGAAGCGCCAGGAGTACATGGACAACATGCAGGCGCCCAGCGTCGGTGGTGTCCGTCTGCCCAAGGGGCAGGGCGAGACGATCCGCCTGCCGCGTGGTGCCTCGCTGACCGACTTCGCCGAGAAGATCGACGCCAACCCGGCTTCGCTGGTGCAGGTGCTCTTCCACCTCGGTGAGATGGTCACCGCGACGCAGTCGGTGTCCGACGACATCCTGGAACTGCTCGGCGGCGAAATGAACTACAACGTTCAGGTCGTCAGTCCCGAGGAAGAGGACCGGGAGCTGCTCGAGACCTTCGACATCACCTACGGCGAAGACGCGGGTGAGGAAGAGGATCTGCAGGTCCGTCCGCCGGTCGTGACCATCATGGGTCACGTCGACCACGGTAAGACCCGACTGCTCGACACGATCCGCAAGACGAAGGTGCGCGAAGGTGAAGCCGGTGGCATCACCCAGCACATCGGCGCCTACCAGATCGAGACCGAGCTCGAAGGCAACCCGCGTCTGATCACCTTCATCGACACCCCGGGTCACGAGGCGTTCACCGCCATGCGTGCCCGCGGTGCCAACTCGACCGACATCGCGGTGATCGTGGTGGCGGCCGACGACGGTGTGATGCCGCAGACGGTCGAGGCGATCAACCACGCGCAGGCCGCCAAGGCGCCGATCGTGGTCGCGATCAACAAGATCGACAAGGAAGGCGCGAACCCGGACAAGATCCGGCAGCAGCTGACCGAGTACGGCCTGGTCGCCGAGGAGTACGGCGGCGACACGATGTTCGTCGAGATCTCCGCTCGGCAGAACATCAACATCGATGGCCTGCTCGAGGCGATCCTGCTGACCGCCGACGCCGCGCTGGACCTCCGGGCCAACCCGGACATGGAGGCCCAGGGTGTCGCGATCGAGGCCCACCTCGACCGCGGCCGCGGTCCGGTGGCCACGGTGCTGGTCCAGCGAGGCACGCTGCGCGTCGGTGACTCGGTCGTGGCGGGTGACGCCTACGGCCGCGTCCGCCGGATGGTCGACGAGCACAACGTCGACGTCACGGAGGCGTACCCGTCGCGTCCCGTCCAGGTCATCGGGTTCACCTCGGTGCCGGGTGCGGGCGACACCTTCCTGGTGGTCGACGAGGACCGCGTCGCCCGGCAGATCGCCGAGCGCCGCTCCGCCCGGACGCGCAACGCCCTCAACGCGTCGCGCCGCAAGCGGGTCAGCCTCGAGGACCTCGACTCCGCCTTGAAGGAGACGAACAGCCTCAACCTGATCATCAAGGGTGACAACTCCGGTACCGTCGAGGCCCTCGAAGCTTCGCTGGTGCAGCTCGAGGTCGGCGACGACGTCGAACTCAACGTCGTGCACCGCGGTGTCGGTGGCGTCACCGAGTCCGACATCGACCTGGCGACCGCGTCCGACGCGATCGTCCTGGGCTTCAACGTCCGTGCGCAGGGCAAGGCGACTGAGCGGGCCACCCGCGAAGGCGTCGACGTCCGGTACTACACGGTCATCTACCAGGCGATCGAGGAGATCGAGCAGGCTCTGAAGGGCATGCTCAAGCCGGAGTACGAAGAGGTCGAGCTCGGCAAGGCGGAGATCCGCGACGTCTTCAAGTCGTCGAAGATCGGCACCATCGCCGGTTGTCTCGTCGTCTCGGGCGAGATCCGCCGCAACGCGCGGGCCCGCCTGCTCCGCGACGCGACCGTCATCGCCGAGAACCTGCCGATCAGCTCGCTGCGGCGGTTCAAGGACGACGTGGTCGAGGTCCGCGACGGGTACGAGTGTGGTCTGACTCTGGGGTCGTACAGCGACCTCAAGGTCGGCGACATCATCGAGACCTACGAGCAGCGCGAAAAGCCGCGTGCGTAAGTGACAAAGCGGCGCTCCTCCGCATCTGGGCGGGGGAGCGCCGCTTCACCTTCGAAACAACCCAGAACCCCACATGTTCGTAGGAGCTCTTGAGCTCGACATCCTGCTGGGCGACGTCCACTCGCTCAAGCAGAAGCGATCCGTGATCAAGCCGGTGCTGGCCGAGGTGCGCAGGCGTTTCGACGTCTCCGTCGCCGAAGCGGGCCATCAAGACCTGCACCGGCGCGCGCTGATCGGTGTGGCCGTGGTCGCGGCGAGTGGCGAGCAGGTTCGTGACGTGCTCGACTCGTGTGAGCGCCTCGTGGCCGGAAGGCCGGAGTTCGACCTGCTCTCCGCCCACCGCCGGCTGCTCGGCCCGGATGACTGAACCTGTCGGCGGAGTTGAGATGTAATCGGAGAGATGACCGTGCGCGCGAACCCGCCCGGCCGAAGGCCCCGCTATCGCGGTGGCAGGACGCCATGGTCGCGTGTCGTGACGTGGATGACCAGGCAGCGTCCTGCCGACGTCGATCGCGGTCGCGGGTTCACCGACAGACACTGAATGAAGATCTTTCGAGGAGACGAAATCCCATGGCCGACCCCGCTCGGGCTCGTAAGCTCGCCAAGCGGATCTCACAGATCGTCGCGCACGCGATCGAGCACGACATCAAGGATCCGCGGCTCAACCACGTGACGATCACCGACACGAAGATCACGGCGGATCTGCACGACGCCACGGTCTACTACACGGTGCTCGGCGAGAACCTGGAGTCAACGCCCGACCACGCCGGCGCCGCGGCGGCGCTCGAATCCGCCCGCGGTGTCCTGCGCACGAAGGTCGGTCAGGGCACGGGTGTCCGCTACACTCCGACGCTGGCCTTCGTGGCCGACAGCATTCCTGAGGACGCCAAGCGCATCGAAGACCTCCTCGCGAAGGCCAGGGAAGCCGACGCGGAGGTCGCCCGGCGGGCGACTGGGGCGCAGCACGCCGGTGAAGCCGACCCGTACAAGCCGCCGCGGGAAGAGGCCGAAGACGATGAGTTCGCCGACGAGGAGACCCGTCGCTGATCGGGTGGACCACGCCGTGAGCCGGCGTGGCCTGCTGCTGGGAGCCGCGGCTCTCGGCGGCTCGGCGCTGGTTTCCGCTTGCGGCGCCGAGAAACCGCCCCTGGTGGGGCCGCCCCCGGTGGCCCCACCGAGCACTCCGACGCCGCTCACCGAAGCGGTCACGGTGCAGAAGATGCGGTCCGCGGCGCGGAACCGCGACGTCAACCTCGTCATCATCGCGCCGGACGGGGTGTCACGGGTCGGGATGCCGGTCTGCGTCGCCCTGCACGGGCGCGGCGCCGACGCGCGGACGTTCCTGAACCTCGGCGTGCAGGACGCGCTGAACCAGGCCGTCGCGGCCGGACGGCCCGGGTTCGCGGTGGCCGCCGTCGACGGGGACAACTACTGGGTGGACGTCGGCAAGGCCGACGACCCGCAGCGGATGCTGTCCGACGAACTGCCCGGCTGGCTCGCCCAGCGCCAGCTGCGGCCGCCGTCGGCGATGTTCGGGATCTCGATGGGCGGATTCGGCGCCCTGCGCTACGCCCGCGACCACAAGGACCTGAAAGCCGTCGCCGTCGCCAGCGCGGCGTTGTTCGTGAGCTGGCCCGATGCCAAATCCCGCAAGGTCTTCGCGGATCGCGCGCAATGGGAATCGCACGAGCCGTTGCTGCACACCGCCGATCTTTCCGCCGAATCGACCGGGGTGTGGTGCGGGAACTCGGATCCCTTCGCCCGCGCCGACCGCAAGCTCATCCAGGCACTGGACCCCGTCGTCGCGAAGATGACGCCGGGTGGGCACAACGACGACTACTGGCGCGAGATCATGCCGGACGTGCTGAAGTTCGTGGGGGAACGCATCGCCTGACGCCGCGTTTCGTCCTCTGAATGCGGTAGTGCGCGATGCCAACTACCGCATTCAGAGGACGAAACGCGGGGGGTCAGGCCGGTTTGGCCGCGACGATCAGGTCCCGCACGATCGCCTGGTCCACCCGGTGCGCGAACTCCGCGAACGGGCCGCCCTCGCGGACTTCCAGCCCGGCCTTGTCCAGGATCGCGGCGAGTTCCTCGCGGGGCGCGACGTTGGTGTTCCAGGAGATGCCGAGCGCGCCGCCAGGCCGCAGCACCCTCGTCCACACCGGGACCGCGGCCGCGAGCAGGTCTCGCGGGCTGCGCGCGAGCGACGCGTCCTGGGTGCGGTGGCTGCCGTGCTGCACGCCGTACGGGGCGTCGGTGACGATGAGGTCCACCGAGTTCGGCCGCAGCAGTTCGTCGGTGGTGAGCGTGTCGCAGTTGAGGTAGCTCAGTTTGCGGACGTCACCCGCCTTGTACTGCTCCTTGGTGATCCCGAAACCGATGTCGAGCCGCCTGCCGAGCCGGGCCTTGTTGCGACGGACCTGACCGGATTCGGCGCTGTGCTTGATCCGCTTCTGCTTCAGCCAGGTCTTGACGAACAGTTCGTAAGAGTCGAAATCCTTGCCGTCGACGTCGAGGCCGGTCGCGTCGAAGCCGTACATCATCGCCTGGTTCAGCGTGGTGCCGCGGCCGCAGAGCGGATCGAGCAGATGCAGCGGCTTGTCCAGCATCGCCGCCGGGTTCGCCGTCGACATGAGGGTGACGTTGACGAGCAGTTTGGTGAACAGCTCGTTCGTCTTGCCCGGGTACTTCTGGATGGTCAGCAGATCCGAGTCGAAGTTCGCGAGCGGGCTGATCGTCACCGGCTTCAGGACGCCGTCGCCGAGTTCGAACAGCGCGTACAGCGCGGAAAGGTTCGAAAGGAGCGCGAGATCGCGTTCGCTCAGCGGGGCGGGCGTGGTGAAGGTGAGGTAGCCGACGCCGCCGAGTTCCGTCTCGCCGATCTCGGAGACTTCGGCCTCCAAGGCGGACAGACCGAACACCGCCAGCTCCGCGCGCAGCAGGGCCGGAGTGGAGTCGGTGTAGACCCGGTTGGCGGACGGGTAGACCAGGATCGCGTACTCGGACATCCGGTAGAGCGTAGCTTGACTGATTGTGACAGCCACTCCAGTGCCGAACCTGAAGGAAGCCGCCGCCCTGCTGGCGCGCGCGAACGACGTGACCCTGCTCGGCCATGTCCGCCCGGACGCCGACGCGCTCGGCAGCGCGCTGGCGCTGGGCCGGGCACTCCAGCTGCGTGGCGGCGTCAAGGTCCGCGTCTCGGTCGGCGAGCCCGAGGAGATGCCCGAAACCCTGCGGAGCCTGGACGTCGGCGGGCTCTTCGTCCCCGCGAGCGAGCTGCCGGAGAGTGAACAGCTGCTGGTCGCGCTCGACACACCAACCCCGGGCAGGCTCGGGAAGCTCGCGTCGCGGGTGGACGCCGTCCGCGCGGCGGGCGGCGATGTCCTGGTGATCGACCACCACGCGTCCAACGTCTTCTACGGCACGCACCACGTCGTCGACGACACCGCCGAGGCCACCGCCGTCCTCGTTTTCGCGTTGCTGGCCGAGCTCGGCACCGAGATCGACGAGCCGATCGCTCGCTGCCTGTACGCGGGGCTCGTCACGGACACGAGCGGGTTCCGCCGGGCACGGCCGTCGACCCATCTGATGGCCGCGAAGCTGCTCGAAGCCGGTGTCGATCCGGACAAGGTGGTCCGCGAGATCGTCGACGATCACCCGTTCGCGTGGTTGCCGATGCTTTCGGACGTCCTCGCGGGTGCCCGGCTCGAGCCGGAAGAGGCACGCGGCTTCGGCCTCGCGCACGCCGTGGTGACCCTCGACGCCGCGCGATCCGTGCGCGCCGAGGAGGTCGAAGCGGTCATCGACGTCGTCCGGTCCACTCGCGAGGCCGGGGTCGCCGTGGTGCTCAAGGAAACCGAACCGATCGGACCGCGGCAGCGATGGACGGTCTCGCTTCGGTCGGCGGGCGGCGTCGACGTCTCGGCGGCCGCGGGGGAGCTGGGTGGCGGCGGACATCGCCAGGCCGCCGGGTGCACCGCGGAGGGGACTGCGGACGAGGTGCTCGGCAAGCTGCGGGAGGCCTTGTCGAGGGCGCCGCTGCTGTGACGGTGTCATCGTAATTTCATCGGTCGTTCCTAACGTGGTCCCCACGATGAACGAGCGAGCCTCCCTCCGCCGCCGGATCCTGGTCACGCTGGGCGTGATCGTGTTGTTCCGGCTGGGCCAGAGCCTGCCCACCCCTCATGTGACCGTCCGCGCGCCGGAAGCCGATCACCCGCTGAGCTGGATCCTCGACCTCCTCACCGGCGGCGGCCTGGCCACCCTGCCGGTGTTCGCGTTCGGCGTCCTGCACTGCCTGGCCGCCCCGCGACTCCTGTCAGGACTGATCGTCCTGATCCCGCGGCTGGCCGCGCTCCGGGCCGAAGGTGAAGCCGGCGCACGGGTGCTGAAGCGGTACCAGCGGCGGCTCACCGTCGCGCTCGGCCTGCTGGGCGCCGTCGGGGTGCTCGCGTTCCGCGGCCAGAACGTCCTCGATCGACCAGGGGCCATCGTCGTCGTGTGCCTGACCGCGGGAACCGCCCTGGTCCTGCGGCTGACCGAGGTGATCACCGACCGGGGATTCGGCGACGGCGTCCGGATCCTGCTGCTCGCGCAGGTTTTGGCGGTGCTGCCCGCGGAGTTCCTGCGTCTGTACGCAAGGGCGGGCTGGGCCGCGATCGCGGTGATGACCGTGGTGACGCTGTCGATCACGGTGCTCACGATCGTCATCGCGCAGGGACAGCGCCGCGTCCCGGTGCAGTACGCCAAGCGGATGATCGGCAGACGCGCCTTCGGCGGGACCTCGACGTACATTCCCCTTCGCTTCCCCCAAGCGAACAGTCCGGCCGTCGTCGCCGCGGTCCTGCTGTCGGTGCCGGTGTATTACTTCGGCCTGGGAGATCCCGGGTGGATCGCGGTCTACTTCGTCCTCGTCTGCCTCTTCGCCTTCGCGAGGGCGGCTGTGGCGCAGGACATGGACAAGGTGGCGGGCGAACTGGTGCGGGTGGGCGGTTTCGTCCCCGGGATCCGGCCGGGGAACTGGACCGCCGAGTACCTCGATCACGTGAACCGCCGGATCCTCGCCTTCGGAGCGCTCTGCTCGGGAGTGGTCGCGCTGATCCCGGCCGCCGGTCTGGCCCTGCTGGACGCGAGCCCGGCGCTGCTCGTCGCCGGGGTGACCCTGCAGGTGGTCCTCGTCTTCCTCGTCAGTGTTTCGCTCGATACCACGCGGCAGATCGAGTCGCTGCGCCGGCAACGACGCCACGAACCGTTCCTCCGCTGAGCGAACGGTCCGCGCCCGGGTGGGGCGCGGACCGTGGCCGCCTCAGAAGTGCGGGAGCCAGCCGCCGCCGAGGGCGTCGGCGGCGCCGAACTTGTTGGCGCCCTTGCCGTTCCAGAGGTAGAGGGTGCCGGTGGTCTGGTGGATGGCGCCGATGTCGCTGTGGCCGTCCTTGTTGACGTCTCCGAGCGACATCAACGTGGCGTGGTAGTCACCCCAGCCGCCTCCGACGGCATCGGCGGCGCCGAATTTGTTGCCGCCTTTGCCGTTCCAGATGTAAAGCGTGTTGCCGTCGCGGATGGCGGCGAGGTCGGTCTTGCCGTCGTTGTTGAAGTCTCCGGCGACGGGCGCGGTGAAGGGTTCCCAGCCGCCGCCGACGGTGTCGGCGGGGGTGAACCTGCCGTTGCCTTTGCCGTTCCAGATGTAGAGGGTGCCGTCCTTGACCGCGGAGAGGTCGCTGATGCCGTCGTTGTTGAAGTCTCCGGCGACGGGTGCGGAGAAGGGCGCCCAGCCGCTGCCGACGGCGTCGGCGGCGCCGAATTTGTTGCCGCCTTTGCCGTTCCAGACGTAGAGGGTGCCGTTCTTGACGGCGGCGAGGTCGGTTTTGCCGTCCTTGTTGAAGTCACCGGCGGCGGGGCGGGTGAAGCCGTCCCAGCCGCCTCCGATGGGGTCGGCGGTGCCGAAGTTGTTGTTGCCCTTGCCGTTCCAGATGGTCAGGGTGCCGGTGCCGGTGGCGTAGATGTCGCCGGCGCCGTTGCCGTCGAAGTCACCACCGTCGAGGGACTTTTCGATGACCTTGTCGTAGCGGATGCCGCGGTAGGTGGTCATCTCCGACCAGCTGTTGATGTTGTGGTTGGTCTTCTGGCCGTAGGTGTTCTCCGAGTAGACCCAGGCGCCGGCGCTGTGGTCACCGGTGTCGACCCACTTCTCGAACAGCTCGATGTGACCGTTCTTGAGCAGCGCGTCACCGGGCAGCAGGTCGTGCAGGCTCGGCACCCAGGACTTGTGCGAATAGGACTCGAAGTCGTCGGTGTTGAGATCCCAGCCGTCGGACTTCTTGGGCAGGTGCCAGGCCATCGCGACCAGGCCGGAGCAGTCCGGCCGGTACTTGCCGCCGGTGCCGTCCGAGATCGCGTCCGACTGGTTCTGGCTGTACCAGGTGTCGCCCCGGTCGTACCAGTACTTGGCCCTGGCGATGATCTCCGCGCGGGTGATCGATCCCCCCACCGTGGAAGCCGCGCTGGCCTCGTTCCGCGTGCCGAACGTGAGCAAGCCTGCGACCAGTGTCACGAGGGCCGTGATCGCGGCGGCGAACCGGACCGCCGTTGGAGAACCGGAGCTGTTCATGACGACCTTTCCTGAGCATGATGTTCGTGGACGACACAGAGGCTCCGGGAGGCCGCTGTAGCCACGCTTCAGCGCGGGCTACAGCGAGGCGGCGCGCTGTGAGGGATCCGCTCTGGGGGAGGGACGGATGAGGTTTTCTCTGCTCGGGCCGATGGAGGTGACCGGCCCGTCGGGGCCGATCGCGCTCCCGGGGACGAAGCCGCGCACACTGCTCGCCGCGCTGCTGCTGGGATACGGCCGGACGGTGCCCGCCGAACGGCTGATCGGCGTGGTGTGGGGAGAAGAGCCACCCACGACCGCCCGCGCGGTGGTGCAGACGTATGTCGCGACGTTGCGCCGGGCATTCGACGCGGCCGGGTTGCCGCAGGTCATCGTGTCCGACCGGAACGGTTACCGCGCCGACGTCGCCGAGGACGCCCTCGACGTACGGATGTTCGAACAGCTGGTGGAACGGGGACGGCAGGCCGCGCAGAGCGGCGATCACACCGAAGGCGCGGACCTCTTCCGCACCGGCCTCGCCCTGTGGCGTGGGCCCGCGCTCGGCGGGATCGGGGAGTCGTTCCTGCGCGCCGAGGCGACCCGGCTCGACGAGTTGCGGTTGACCGTCACCGAGGAGCGGGTCGACGCGGATCTCGCGGCGGGACAGGGGCCGCGGCTGCTCGCGGAGCTCACCGAGCTGGTCGCCCTGCACCCCACCCGGGAACGGCTGCGCGGCGGCCTCATGGTCGCGTTGTACCGGTCCGGGCGGCAGGCCGAAGCGCTGGAGGTGTACGAACGCGGCCGGAAGGCGCTGAGCGACGAACTGGGCCTCGATCCCGGGCCGGAGCTGCGGCGGGTGCACGAGTCGATCTTGCGCTGCGACGCGGCCCTGCTCCCGGCGGTCACCTCCCGTACACCGCGGCAGTTGCCGTCGCCGCCACCCGATTTCACCGGCCGCGCGCCGGAACTCGCGGCACTGCGCACGACCTTGGTGCGGCCCGGCACGATGCCGGTCGCCGTCGTCGCCGGTGCGGGCGGCGTGGGCAAGTCCACTTTGGCGCACCGGGCCGCGCACGAGATCGCCGAGCGGTTCCCCGACGGCCAGGTCCATCTGGAACTCCACGGTTCCACCGGCACGCCGTCGACCGCCGAGGAGGTGCTCGGCCGCGTCCTGCGTGATTTCGACCCCGCGACGACGCCGCCCGGCTCACTCGAAGAGCGGGTCGCCCGGTACCGGACGCTGCTCGCGGGCACCAGGACCCTCGTCGTGCTCGACGACGCCGCGAACGAGGCGCAGGTCCGGCCATTGCTGCCCGGGAGCCCGGGGTGCGCGGTGATCGTGACCTCGCGCAACCGGCTGCCGGCGCTGGCGGGCGCGACCTTCCTCGAACTCGGCGTGCTGCCCGCCGACGCCGCGCTCGATCTGTTCACCCGCATCGTCGGAGCGGATCGCGCGAGCACCGAACCCGCGTCGGCCGCCGAGATCACCGAGCTGTGCGGGCAGTTGCCGCTCGCGATCCGCGTCGCCGGCGCGCGGCTGGTCTCACGTCGGCAGTGGACGCTGTCCCGGCTGGCGAGCCGGTTGGCGCACGAACAGCGGCGTCTCGACGAACTGGTGGTCGGCGATCAGGAGGTGCGGGCCAGCATCAACCTGAGCTACACGCTGTTGCCCAAGGCGGTGCGGACCGCGCTGCGAAGACTGGGGCTGCTCGGTCTGGCGCATTTCCCCGCCTGGGTCGCCGCGGCGGCGATGGAGGCCGAGCTCGACGACGCGGAGCAGGTGCTCGAAGACCTCGTCGACGTCTCCCTGCTCGAAGTCGACGGCGTGGATTCCTTGGGGCTCATGCGGTACCGGCTGCACGACCTCGTCCGCCTGTTCGCACTGGAACGCGCCGTCGAGGAGGAAACGGCCGCGGACCGGGCCGCCACCGTCGAGCGGGTGCTCGGCGCCTGGATCTGGCTGGTCGAGCGGATCAACGAGACCCTGCCGCCGGTCGTGCCGTCGATCCAGGGCACGTCCCGGCTGGGCCGTCCCGTCGACGAGGAGATCGCGCGACGCGTCGAGGCCCGGCCGTACGAGTGGTTCCGCGCCGAAGAGGAGGCGATGACCACCGCCGTCGAGCTGGCGGCTTCACTGGACCTGGTGGACATCGCGGTCGAACTCGCGTCGGCCTTGTGCGGCACCGCTTTCGGCGGGCACAACCGGGTCCTCGACGACTCGCTCGGGTCCTGGCGGCGCACCCACGACGCGGCGCTCACCGCGGCCCGCCGCACCGAAAACGCGCTCGGCGAGGCGACCCTGCTGGCGGGGCTGGGACAGCTGTACTACGAGCACGACGACTTCCCCCGCTCCCGCGCGCATCTGAGCCAGGCGTTGTCGATGTTCCGCGCCGCCGGTGACGTCCGGGGCGAGGCGGCCACCCTCGCCGCGCTCGGCGCCGCGTGCCGCGAGCAGGGCTATCTGCCCGAGGCGGTGCACTTCCTGGATCGCGCCGGGCGGATGTGGTCCGGTTTGGACGATCCGGGGGCGATGGGCCACGTCCACCGGCTGGCGGGCACGGTCCGGCTGGAAATGGGGGACTACGCGGGGACGCTGACCGCGCTGACCGAGGCACGAGCGTCGTTCGCTGCGGCGGGCTCGCGGCGCGGCGAGGGACTGACACTGCGCAGCCTGTCGCTGTACCACCGGGCCCGCGGCGAGTGGGCCGAAGCCGAACAGTTCGCGCGTGAGGCGCTCGCGGTCTTCGAGGGATCCGAAGACCGCATGCTCGTCGCCTATTCCGAACGCGCCCTGGCCAAGGCCTTGCTGCGGCGCGGGGACTCGGTCGCCGCGCGGCGGCTGGCGGACCACGCGCTGGAGGTCTGCCGCGAGCTCGGCGACGCCTTCGGTCATGCGTGCACCCTCCGCGTCATCGGGGAGGTGCATCTCGCCGAAGGCCGGTTGTACCAAGCGAAAGACTGCCTGGAGGACTCGCTCCAGCGGTGGACCGAGCTGCGCGCCGAACTGTTCCGGGCACGGACGTTGCGCACCCTCGCCGAGGTGCACGACGCGCTCGGCGACGCGCCGGCGGGGGAGCGGATGACGGCGGAAGCCCTGGAGACCTTCCGGACCTACGGCGCCCGCGAGTACGAGGAACTCTCCGCTGTAACGGGGTTACAGCGTTCCTGAAGGACGCCGGTGGACAGTGGTGCGCATGTCTTCGTTCGTGTCCTTGTCGGATCCTCGTATCGCAGCCATGTCCGTCCGGGAATGCGGCGAACCGTTGGTGGACCTGCGGGAAACCGGCGCGATCCGGACAGACCCCAGGCTCGCCGACGAACGGGGCGCCTACGCGCACGTGCGGCTCAGCGTCGCGGACCGGCTCGTCGCGGCGCAATGCCAGCTCCCGCGCGGGCTGCGTCTGCTCGTCGTCGAGGGGTTCCGGCCGCGAGAGGTGCAGGAGCGCTACTTCGCGGACAGCAAGGCCCGGATCGCGCGCGCCAACCCCGGCCGGCCGTCCGAGCAGGTGGCCGCCGAAGCCGCCACCTATGTGTCACCGCCCGAAGTCGCGCCGCATGTCGCCGGGGGAGCGGTGGATCTCACGCTGTGCACCGTCGACGGCGTCGAGCTGCCGATGGGGACCGACGTGAACGCGACGCCGCCGGAGTACGGGACGGAATGCTTCACCGGATCCGCGCTGATCGGCCCCGAGGCGCGCGCCAACCGGGAAACGCTCATCGACGCGATGACCGCGACCGGATTCGTGAACTACCCGAGCGAATGGTGGCACTGGTCCTACGGCGACCGGTACTGGGCGTACGTCACCGGCGTGAAGCACGCCCGCTTCGGCCCGGCCGCTTTCCCGGTGTGAGCCTCGCCGCTCAACCCAGGCCGAGGTCCAGCCGGGCCAGCTCCCGCCGGGACCGTACGCCGAGTTTCGGGTACGCCCGGTACAGGTGATGCTCGACAGTACGCGGGCTGAGGAACAGCTGTGCGGCGATCTCCCGGCTCGTGCTGCCGTCCGCGGCCAGCCGGACCACCTGGAGTTCCTGCGACGTAAGACGATCCAGCGGGTTCTCCGCGGCGGGTTCGGCCATCGGGCCGGAGTCGCCGGTGGCCCCGAGTTCGATCCTGGCCCGGTCGGCCCACGGTTTCGCGTGCAGCCGGGAGAAGACATCCAGTGCCGAGCGCAGTGGAACGCGGGCGTCGCTACGGCGTTTGGCTCGGCGCAGCCATTCGCCGTAGCGCAGTTCGGTGCGCGCCCGTTCGAAAGGCCGTTCGTCGAACGAGTGCGATTCCAGCGCTCGCAGGTAATGCGGCTCGTCGTCGTCCAGCATGGCGCGGCAGCGTGCCGCCACCGCCTTGGCCCACGCCTGATCGCCCGCCTCCGCCCACGCCTCGAACCGGCGAAAGGCGGGCTCCGCCCTGCTCGGATCGCCAAGGCGTACCGCCGCCTCCAACTGGTCGGGGGCCGCCGCGATCGCCACCGTCGTATATCCGAGCGGACCGCGCTGCAAGGTCTCCAATCGGTCCAAAGTGGACTCGTAGCGGCCGAGCCCGAGGTCGAGCAACGCGAGTGCCACCAGGCTCGCCGCGCCACCCGCGTCCGGCGGCACCTCCGCCAGCTCCCGGCAGCGCCGTTCGTCCCCTTCGATCGCCGCCACCCGCGCCACCACGGCGTTCAGCCGGGGCAGCCGCCGGTGCGATCCGGTGTCCCGGGAGATCCGTACCGCTTCGGCGACCGACGCGGCCGCGTCCCGGTGCAGTCCAGCCGAAACCTGCGCCCCCGCCAGGTCTTGCAACACCTGAGGGAGCAGACCGATCAGTCCTTCGCGACGGCAGCGAGCCACTTCGGAGAGCGCGAGTTCCCTCGTCACAGTGTCATCGCCGAGGATCATCGCGCAGTAGGTCCTGCCGGGATCGGTGCCCGGCGCGTGCGCGACGTACTCGGCCAGCAGCGGCAACCCGGCCGCGAAGTCGTCGTCCACCAGCACGGCCATGCCCTTGACCACCGGGTCGCCGCCGTCCAGCGCGTCGTTCGCGGCGCGCACGGTCTCCCGGTCGCCGGAGGACCACGCGTACCGGGCGCCGGTGCGCGCCATCGCCACCGCATCGGACGACTCGGCGGACCGTGCGTGCTCGACGAGAAGGCGGGCGGCCGCGCGGCCGTCTCCCAGTTCGAACTCCGTGGCCGCCTCCACCTGCGCCAGCAAGGCGCGTGCCTTGGTGTCCTCGGTCAGCGGTGCCGCCTGCCGGACCAGCTCGGCGGCCTGCTTCCCGTGCCCGGCGGCGAGTGCCAGGGACGCGGCCTCTCCCAGTCGCGCCGCTCGCATCCCGGCCTCGGCGGTGAGTCGCGCGGCCTGCCGGTACAACCCGGCGGCCGCGGTGAACGCCGTGCGCGCCCGCGCGCGTTCGGCCGAGCGCACGATCTCCGCGGCGACCCGCTCGTCGGGGGCGGTGGTGGCGGCGGCGAGATGCCGGACCCGGCAGTCGGCGTCCGAAGTGGACTCGGCGAGCGCCTGGTGCACCGCGATCCGGCGGGCGAGGACGGCACCCTGGTAGGCGGCCGTGCCGATCAGCGGATGCCGGAAGGTGACCGTACCCCCGGTGACCTCCAGTAGCCGCGCGGTCTCGGCCTGTTCCAGGTCGGCGAGGCCGACTCCCAGCGTTTCGGCTGCCCCGAGCAGCGTCGGAAGGTGCCCGCGTCCCTCGGCCGCGGCGATGAGCATCATCAGCCGGGTCCGCGACGGCAACGCGCTGATCTGCGCGCGGAAGCCCGCCAGCACGCGGTCGGCCACCGGCAGCGGTCCGGCTGCCGCGTCGGGTTCCCGTTGCGAGGCCGCGAATTCGAGCAGTGCCAGCGGATTGCCCGCCGATTCCGCGAGCACCCTCGCCGGTGACGGCGGTGCCAGCCCTCGTTCGGCCAGGAGCCGCGCGGCGTCGTCCGGGTCGAGCCGGGCCGGGCGCAGTTCCGGCAGATCCGCCGCGGCGAAACCGGTCTCCCTCGCCCCGAACACCATCGCGACGCGATCCGCGGCCAGCCGCCGGGCGGCGAACAACAAGGCGTCCGCTGTCGCGCGATCCAGCCACTGCGCGTCGTCGACAAGGCACAGCACCGGACCGTCGTCGGCGACGTCGGCGAGCAGGGTGAGTACGGCGAGCCCGGTCAAGAACCGGTCCTGGCCGCTGGTGCGGCCCGAGTCCAGCACCGCATGCAACGCTTCGGCCTGAGGGCCGGGCAGTGCGGAGATCCGGTCCTGTACCGGCCACAGCAACTGGACCAGGCCGCCGAACGCCAGATCGGCTTCGGCTTCGATTCCCTTGACCCACAGCACGCGCAGCCCGGAGGCGGCTTCGGCCGCCCAGCCCAGTAACGCGGATTTCCCGATACCCGCCTCGCCGCGCAGTACCAGCGCGCCGCTGCGGCCGGCGCGAGCCGCGGAAAGCAGCGTTTCGATCGCCGCCTGCTCGCCGGCCCTGCCGTACAACACACCGGCCTCCGTAACCGTGAGTGAGGTACGGACGCCGAATCCCAGTACCCCGGTACCGAAACCTTACCGATTCGGGAACAGCCCGCCCGGATCAAGCTTCCGGGTATGAACGAGTTGCTGGCCCCGGTCTCCGCGGGCACCCTGTCCCTCCCGAACCGCCTGGCGATGGCGCCGATGACCCGCAGCCGCGCGAAGGGCGGCCACGTCACCGGGCTGACCGCCGAGTACTACGCGCAGCGCGCCGCCGCCGGGCTGATCATCACCGAAGGCACACAACCCTGCGTCATCGGCCAGGGCTACATCGACACGCCCGGCCTGCACACCCCGGAGCATGCCGCCGCGTGGCGCGCGGTCACCGAGGCCGTGCACGAGCGCGGGGGCCGGATCTTCGTCCAGCTGATGCACTCCGGCCGGATCGGGCACCCCTCGCTCTACCCGGACGGCAGCCTGCCACTGGCCCCGACGGCGATCCCGTCGGGCGAAAAGCTGTACACCCCGGACGGCCTGCTCGACCACCCGCGACCGCGGGAAATGACGTTGGCGGACATCGCGCGTTCCGTGGACGAGTTCACCGCCGCCGCGCGGCTCGCGATGGAGGCCGGATTCGACGGCGTCGAACTGCACGGAGCCAGCGGCTACCTGATCCACCAATTCCTCGCCGACAACACCAACCGGCGCACCGACGCCTATGGCGGCCCGATCGAGAACCGCATCCGGTTCGCGGTGGAGGTGGCGCGGGCGGTCGCCGACGCGATCGGCCCGGAGCGCACCGGCATCCGGCTGTCACCCGGCTCCACTCTCAACGGCACCCGGGAGAGCGACACCGAAGACCTCTACCCCGCCCTCGTCCGCGCGCTCGGTCCGGCAGGGCTGGCTTACGTGCACGTCTCGGAGTTCGGCACGCGGGACATCACCAAGCTCATCCGCGCCGAATGGCCGGGCACCCTCATCCTCAACCCGCACCCGGCAGGCCCGGAACCGGCGACCGTGGCGGACGGCGTGGACGCGTTGCGAGAAGGGGTCGCCGACGTGATCAGCCTCGGCCGGCTGTGGCTCGCCAATCCGGACCTGCCCGCCCGGATCGCCGCCGGCGGTCCGTTCGCCGACGCCGATCCCGCGACCTTCTACGGCGGCGACCACCGCGGATACACCGACTACCCGACCATGGCCGCGCGATGAGCGTGCCGGTACGCGCCGGGATTCCGGGGCCGTGGCTGGCTTTGCTGGCCGGTCCGTTGTCGTTCGGCATCGCCGGGCCGTCGTTGATCCTGCCCGACGCGGCCGCGGCGCTGGGCACCGGAATTCCGGTGGTGACGTGGATCGTGACGGCGTTCGGCTGGGGGATCGCCGTCGGCACGCCGCTGCTCGGCGGGCTGCAGAACCATCGCGGGGTCCGGACGGCGGTGCTCACCTGCGCCGCGCTGGTGCTGGCGGGTGCCGTCGCGGTGGCGACCGTTCCGTGGTTGCCGGTGCTGGTCGCCGGCAGTGCCTCACAGGGGCTCGGCACCGCCGGATTCACCACGATGGCCATGACCCTGGCCGGGTCGGCGCGAGCGATGGGCCTGGTCACCTCTTCGCTGGCGGTCGTCGGCTCGACGTCGCCGTTGATCGGTGATCTGATCGGCGGCGCGTTCGGCTGGCAACTCGCGCTGGCGCTTCCCGCGCTCGGCCTCCTCGCCGTGCCCGCGGTACTGCGAACGGCGCCCGCGACGCCGGTCGCGCCGTCACGCTTCGACCCGATCGGCGCGATCCTGGTGACCGCGCTGGTCACCGCGTTGGTGTTCGTACCGCACGTGTGGCTTCCCGCGGGCGGCGCGGTCGTCGTCGTAGCGGTTCTGCTGGCCGGGCACCTGAGGGCGCGGCCGGACGGGTTCGTGCCCGCCGCGCTCCTGCGCACACCGGTGTTCCTCGTCGCGGCAGGGCTCGCGTTCGCGCTCGCGGTGGCCAACTTCGGGTTGATGTACGTGCTGCCGCCGCGGCTGACCGGGGAATCCGGCTGGACCAGCGGCGAAGTCGGACTCGCCATCCTGTGGCCGCTGCTGTTCGGCGGGCTGGTGTCCTATGTGGTCATCGCGGCGACGGCGAAAACGTCGTTCCGGACGGTGGCGGTGCTGTTCCCGGCACTCGCCGCCCTCGCGCTGGTGCTGGCGGGGGTGAGCGTTTCCCCCGTCGCGTTGCTGATCGCACAGGCACTCGCTTCGCTCGCGGCGGCCTCGGGCCAGGGTGTCTTCGCCGTGCGCGCCGGAGCCGCCGCCGGAGCGCACCGGGCGGCGGGAATGGGCCTGTTCAACCTCGCCTACCTGCTGGGGGCCGCCTTCGGCCCCGCGATCGCCGCACTCCTCTGAAACCAGCCGTGGGGCCGGTCATGGCGACAAGGCGGCCGCGTGTGGTCGACCGGCCTCCGGCTTGGCGTGGGGCGTCTCTTGGCCGCCACGGGCTCGCCGGCGTCGCACCTCCGACCTTTAGTCTGCGGTGGTGCCTGAAGCCTCCGAACTCGACGAGCGCGTCCCGCCGAAACGCGTGCTCGGCCTCGCGGTGCCAGCGCTCGGCGTTCTCGCCGCCGAACCGCTGTACGTCCTGGTGGACACGGCCGTCGTCGGCCACCTCGGCGCGCTGCCGCTGGCCGGGCTCGCCGTCGGCGGTGTCGTGCTGTCGCAGGTTTCGAGCCAGCTGACGTTCCTGTCGTACGGCACCACGTCGCGGACCGCGCGGCTGCACGGCGCGGGCCGCCGTGGCGACGCTGTCCGCGAAGGTGTCCAGGCGACCTGGCTGGCGGTGATCGTCGGGCTGGTCGTGATCGTCGCCGGGCAGCTACTGGCCGCGCCGATCGCCCGGGTGCTTTCCGGCGACGCCGCGATCACCGACGCCGCCGTCTCCTGGCTGCGGATCGCGCTGTTCGGGACGCCGTTCATCCTGATCACGATGGCGGGCAACGGCTGGATGCGCGGCGTCCAGGATTCCGCGAAGCCGTTGCGCTATGTGCTGGCGGGCAACGGGATCTCCGCCGTGCTGTGCCCGGTGCTGGTGTACGGCGCGGACTGGGGGCTGGAAGGGTCGGCGATCGCGAACGTCGTCGCGCAGGTGATCTCGGCGTCGCTGTTCATCGCGGCCCTGGTGCGGGAACGGGTCCCGCTGCGCCCGGAGCCGAAGGTGATGCGTGCCCAGCTCGGCCTCGGCCGGGACCTGGTGCTCCGAAGCCTCGCCTTCCAGGCGTGTTTCGTCTCCGCCGCCGCGGTCGCCGCGCGGACGTCCACCGAGGCCGTCGGCGCGCACCAGGTCGTGCTGCAGCTGTGGACCTTCCTCGCGCTGGTGCTGGATTCACTCGCGATCGCCGCGCAGTCGCTCGTGGGTGCCGCCCTCGGCGCCGGGGCGAGTGAACGAGCCCGCGGGCTGTCGCGGCAGATCACCGGCTACGGCCTGGTGTTCGGCTGCTTCCTCGGCGTCGTGTTCGCGTCGGTGGCCGGAGTTCTGCCGCAGGTGTTCACTTCGGACGCGGCCGTGCTCGGCCAGATCCCGCACGCGTGGTGGTTCTTCGTCGCGCTGCAACCGATCGCCGGGGTGGTGTTCGCGCTGGACGGTGTCCTGCTCGGCGCCGGGGATGCCGCCTTCCTGCGCAACGCGACCCTGCTGAGTGCGGCGCTGGGGTTCCTGCCGCTGATCTGGCTGTCGCTCGCGTTCGGCTGGGGGCTGGCCGGGATCTGGACCGGGCTCTCGCTGTTCATGCTGCTGCGGCTGGCGACCCTGCTGGTGCGGTGGCGGTCGGGGCAGTGGGCCGTCGAGGGCGCCGTCCGCGCGGCCTGACCTTCCCCCGCGTTTAGTCCTCTGAATGCGGTACTTGCGTGTGCAACTACCGCATTCAGAGGACTAAACGCGGGGGTGGAGCGCCCCTTGACACCGGCAGCCGGGTGAACTGCGGCGTTGTGGCGAAAAGCACCCGGGTAACGGCTATGTTTCGTCATTGCTTACGCGCTACAACTATATGAGGCGGCAGTGCGGGCGTCTCTTCGCCCGAACCGTGCTCAAGGAGGAAATACTGTGACAGGCCGAGCCACCCGCCGGTCCTGGTTCATCTGGTTCGCCGCCGTCACCGTCTATCTCCTCGCCGTCTTCCATCGCACCTCGTTCGGCGTCGCCGGGCTCCAGGCCGCCGACCGCTTCGGTGTCGGCGCGGCCGCGCTCGGCACGTTCACCGTCCTGCAGGTCGGCGTCTACGCCGCGATGCAGATCCCCACCGGCGTCCTCGTCGACCGCTACGGCCCACGACGGGTGCTCACCGGCGCCGTGTTCTTCCTCGGACTCGGCCAGATCCTGCTCGCGGTCGCCGATTCCTACCCGCTCGGCCTGCTCGCCCGCGCCGTCGTCGGCTTCGGTGACGCGCTGACCTTCGTGAGCATCCTGCGGCTGATCGCCGCGCATTTCCCCGGCCGCCAGTACGCCCTGCTCGCCGCGCTGACCGGGGCGATCGGTTACGTCGGCAACCTCGCCGCGACCCTCCCGCTGGGCCTGCTGCTCGACGGCCCCGGCTGGACCTCGACGTTCCTCACCGTCGGCCTGGTGACGGCGCTGTACACCGCCGTCGTCGCCCTCCGCGTCGAAGACACCCCGCGCGGCGTGCCGGAGCCCGTGCGCGAAAAGGTCCATCCGAAGGTGCTGGGCCGCCAGGTCGCCGACGCGTGGCGCACCCCGGGGACCCGGCTGGGCTTCTGGGTCCACTTCAGCACGATGTTCGCCCCCAACGTGCTGACCATGCTGTGGGGTGTCCCGTTCCTGGTGCAGGGCCAGGGATATCCGAAGGCCACCGCGAGTTCGCTGCTGATCGTGTTCGTGTTCGGCTCGATGATCGGCGGACCGGTGATCGGCGGGCTGATCGGACGGCGCCCGTCACTGCGGATGCCGCTCGTCGGCGGGTACATCGGCGGCGCCGCGGTGATGTGGGCGGTCCTGCTCGGCTGGGGCGGCACGATCCCGGTCGCGGTCCTGGTCCCCGTGTTCGCCTTCCTGTCCCTCGGCGGCCCGGCGTCGATGATCGGTTTCGCGCTGGCGCGGGACTACAACCCGCTCTCGCGCGTCGGCACCGCGACCGGCGTGGTGAACGTCGGCGGATTCGTGGCCACGACGATCTCGGCGCTCGCGGTCGGCGTGCTGCTGGAGTGGACGGGCGGCACGTTCCGCCTGGCGCTGCTGTCGGTGATCGCGGTGCTCGCGTTCGGCACCTTCCGGATGCTCGTGTGGTGGCGGCGCACCCGCGCCGTGCTGTTCGAGGCCGAGGCGCGAGGCGAGGCGATCCCGGTGCAGATCCGGCGCCGCCGTTGGGACGCCGAAGTGCCGATGCCCGTCTCGTCCTAGGCGAAGGCCCGAAAGATAGGGTTCGGCCCGTGTCGCGCCCCAATCAGGCTCAAGCCAAGAAACGTCCCGCTCCGCCGCCCGGTCTCGTCATCGTCGACAAACCGTCCGGGATGACCTCCCACGACGTCGTCGCCAGGGCGCGGCGCTTCATGGGCACCCGCAAGGTCGGGCACGCCGGCACCCTCGACCCGATGGCCACCGGCGTCCTCGTGCTCGGCATCGAACGCGCGACGAAACTCCTCGGCCACCTGGCGCTGGACCGCAAGACCTACCTCGCGACCCTCTCCTTGGGACTGTCCACCACGACCGATGACGCCGAGGGCGAGCCGATCGCCGAAGCCGCGCCGGACGTCGTCGAGAAGATCACCGACGAAGCGATCGCGGCCGGGATCGCCGCGCTGACCGGCGACATCCAGCAGGTGCCGAGCGCGGTCAGCGCGGTCAAGATCGACGGCAAACGCGCGTACGCCCGCGTTCGCGCCGGCGAAGAGGTCGTCATCCCGCCGCGGCCGGTCACCGTGCACCGCTTCGACCTGCTCGCCACGCGCCGCGAGGCGAGCCGGATCGAACTCGACGCCGTCGTCGAATGTTCGTCGGGGACCTACGTCCGCGCGTTGGCCCGCGATCTCGGCGCCGGGCTCGGTGTCGGCGGGCATCTGCTCGCGTTGCGCCGCACCACGGTCGGGCCGTTCACCCTCGCCAAGGCCCGTACCCTCGACCAGCTCGAGGACAAGCCGGAACTGACGCTGGACCTCGACGCCGCCGTCGCCGCCGCGTTCCCGCGCCGCGATCTGGACGTCCGCATGGCACAGGCGGTCCGATATGGACAGAGGGTGCCCGCGGCCGGGATCGAGGGCACGTACGGGATGTTCGGACCGGATGGCCGGGTGCTCGCGCTCGCCGCGGACGAAGGTGAACTGGCCCGGTCGGTGGTCGTGTTGCTGCCCGCCTAGGTAGGAGAACTCGTGAGTGGTAAAGACGGTTCTAACCGTCTTTACCACTCACGAGTCAGGGGCCGCTTGGGCGCGAAGCCCGCGAGCGTGCCGCACAGGGCACGGCCTAGGGTGGTGCACGGAGCGGGCCTGAGGAGACGGGGCTAGAAGTGCAGCGTTGGCGTGGTTTGGGTGACCTCCCCGGGAGCTGGGGACGGTGTGTGGTGACGATCGGCGTCTTCGACGGCGTGCACCGCGGTCATCAGGAGCTGATTTCGAGGACGGTCCGCGCCGCCGCCGAACGCGGCGTGCCGAGCGTGGTGCTGACCTTCGATCCCCATCCGTCGGAGGTGATCCGGCCGGGCAGTCATCCGGCGCAGCTGACCACGTTGCGCCGCAAGGCGGAACTGGTCGAGGGCCTGGGGGTGGACGTCTTCTGCGTGCTGCCGTTCACGCTGGAACTGTCGCGGCTGACGGCGCACGAGTTCGTGCACGAGGTGCTGGTGGACAAGCTGCACGCGGCCGCGGTGATCGTGGGGGAGAACTTCACCTTCGGCGCGAAGGCGGCCGGTGACGTCGAACTTCTCCGCACGCTGGGGAAGCGGTTCGGTTTCGTGGCGCAGGGCGCGGAACTGCAAGGGCTGCTCGCCCAGGAGCAGGCGGACAACGACATCACCTTCTCCTCGACCTACGTCCGCTCGTGCATCGACGCCGGAGACGTCGTCGCCGCGTCCGAAGCGCTCGGCAGGCCGCACCGGCTGGAGGGCATCGTCGTCCGGGGCGACGGCCGGGGGCACGATCTCGGGTACCCGACGGCGAACCTTTCGACGCCGCGGTTCGCGGCGGTGCCCGCCGACGGGGTCTACAGCGCCTGGTTCACCCGTTCGTCGGATCCCGGCCGACGGCTGCGTGCCGCCGTGTCGGTCGGCACCAACCCGACCTTCTCGGGGCGGGAACGCACCGTCGAGGCCTTCGTCCTCGACATCGACGAGGATTTCTACGGGCAGCACGTCGCGCTCGATTTCGTCACCAAGCTGCGGGATCAGGTCCGGTTCCCGACGTCGGAGGGGCTGGTGGCGCAGATCGACGAGGACGTCGCCCGTACCAGGGAACTGCTCGGCGGGCAGGACTGACCGGTTCCGGCCTTGGCCGGATGACAATCGACAAACACACCCGCTCACGTGCGTTCCGGTGGCAAGATGTCACGGACCGCGCATGGCGTTCGATGGGGTTAAGGGGAGCGGACCAGGTGGAGGACCACAAGATCGTCCAGCGGAACATCGCGCTGCAGAAGGAGTGGTACGGGGAGCCGCTCGGCGATCGCGTGCGGAGACTGGTCGTCGCCTTCGACATCTCCCAGGCCTTCCTCGCCGAGGTCCTCGGCATCAGCGCGCCCATGCTCAGCCAGGTGATGAGCGGGCGCCGCGCGAAGATCGGGAATCCGGTCGTCCTCGCCAAGATGATCATGCTGGAGCGCAAGGTGCTGGTCCCGGCGGTCGCCGCGGGGGACCGCAAGGCCATGCAGGAGGCCCTTGAGGACGTCCGCGATTCGCGGCCGACGGTGGGCAGGGACAGCATCCCGGTCGGCGCCGTCGCCGACGACCAGGGTGTGCTCGTGGCACTGCGGGACATCGGTGAGGACGAAGACCTCACCGAAGCCGCGAAGCTGCTCGACGAAGACTTCCCGTCGCTGGCGGACCTGCTGCGCCGCGCCGCGCGGAACGGTTCCTGACGTGACTCGCGTGCTTCGCGACGTGACTCGCGTGCTTGGAGGCGGAACTCACGAGTTCCGCCTCCAAGCACGCGAGTCACGGGTTTGAGCACGCGAGTCACGTGCCTATGACGATCTTCAGCGCGTTGATCCCGCCCGACGAGGTCCTCGACCAGGTAGCCGCCGCGCTCGGCACGCCCGAAGACGGCGATTTCCGCTGGTCGGTGCGAGAGGACTGGCATATCACCCTCGGTTTCCACGGCCAGGACGATCCGGCCGAACGAGGCGACTGGCTCGCCGGGCGGCTGGCCGGCGCGGGGCCGATCGACCTCCGGCTGGAAAAGGCCGCGACATTCCCCGGGGTGCTGTGGTTGAGTGTGTCCGGAACCGGGCTCCACGAGCTGGCCGTGAAGGCCGGCGCGGAGAGTGAAGGCAGGCCGTACGTGGCCCACCTGACACTGGCCCGCTTCCCCCGCGACCGGCCGCGAGCCGCGAGCGCGTGGGAGGAGCGGCTGGCCGGGTTCACCAGTGAGACCTGGACGGCGACCGAGGCCGTTCTGATGAGCAGTGACCGTGAACAGGGCGTTTCGCGCTACCGGGTGATCCGGTCGTACGCGTTGGACCACGCCCGCGCCTGAAGCCGCTGATCACGAGGCTGGTAGCCTTGACGATCGGGTCCGGCTGCAGTCCGTGGCGGCCGTGACCGTCTCACCCGGCGTGAAGACATCGTCCGGGCCGCACGGCACAGATATCTAGGAGCACCACTGTGGCTTTGTCCACCGAAGAGAAGAAGTCGATCCTTGCCGAGTACGGCGTGCACGACTCGGACACCGGATCCCCCGAGGCCCAGGTCGCACTGCTGACCAAGCGCATCGTCGGCCTCACCGAGCACCTCAAGGCTCACAAGCACGACCACCACTCCCGTCGCGGGCTTCTGCTGCTGGTCGGCCGCCGCCGCCGGCTGCTGAACTACGTGATGAAGGTGGACATCGAGCGTTACCGTGCGCTGATCCAGCGTCTCGGCCTCCGCCGATAGCTTGAACCCGAGGGGGAGTGACCACATCGGTCGCTCCCCCTCGGTCTAAGAACACAGGCGCGAGCGCGCACGAGGTACCGTCCGCCGGTCCTCGGTAGTGGTTCCCGGGCAACGGCCCGGGGGCTTCGATCGAAGACCGGCCTCACTCCTCGAGCGTCCGCAGGCGAAACAGGTCCCAGGGTGGGAGACTCGCGCCGTTACAGAGGATCAAAAGAGGAGATACACCCTATGACCGACTCCACCGGAGTCACCGTGCACGAAACCGAAGCCGTGATCGACAACGGCCGTTTCGGCACTCGCACCGTCCGCTTCGAGACCGGCCGTCTGGCCCGTCAGGCCGCCGGTTCCGTCGTCGCGTACCTGGACGAAGAGACCATGCTGCTCTCGGCGACCACCGCGTCGAAGCACCCGAAGGAGCACTTCGACTTCTTCCCGCTGACCGTGGACGTCGAGGAGCGCATGTACGCCGCGGGCCGCATCCCCGGCGCGTTCTTCCGTCGTGAGGGCCGCCCGTCGACCGACGCGATCCTCACCGCCCGCCTGATCGACCGCCCGCTGCGCCCGTCGTTCACCGACGGCCTGCGCAACGAGATCCAGGTCGTCATCACCGTCCAGAGCCTCAACCCGGACGACCCGTACGACGTGCTCGCGATCAACGCCGCTTCGGCGTCGACCCAGATCGCCGGTCTGCCGTTCTCCGGTCCGATCGGCGGCGTCCGCGTCGCGCTGATCGAGGACCAGTGGGTCGCGTTCCCGACCTGGAAGCAGCTGGAGCAGGCCACCTTCAACATGGTGGTCGCCGGCCGCATCGTCGGTGACGACGTCGCCATCATGATGGTCGAGGCCGAGGGCACCGAGCAGACCCTCGACCTGATCGCCGCCGGCGGCAAGGCGCCGGACGAGGTCTCGGTCGCCGAGGGCCTCGAAGCCTCGAAGCCGTTCATCAAGGTGCTGTGCGAGGCGCAGCAGCAGCTCGCCGAAGTCGCCGCGAAGCCGACCGGCGAGTTCCCGGTCTACCTCGCCTACGAGCAGGACGCGTTCGACGCCGTCGCCGCCATCGCGACCGACGACCTCGCGAACGCCCTGACCATCGCGGGCAAGCAGGACCGCGACAACGCGACCGACCAGGTCAAGGCCGCGGTGCTGGAGAAGGTCGGCCTCGGCGAGGGCGAAGCCTTCCAGGGCCGTGAGAAGGAGATCGGCGCGGCGTTCAAGGCCCTGTCGAAGAAGATCATGCGCAAGCGCGTCCTCACGGACAAGATCCGCATGGACGGCCGCGGCCTGACCGACATCCGCTCGCTCGCCGCCGAGGTCGCCGTGATCCCGCGGGCGCACGGTTCCGCGCTGTTCGAGCGCGGTGAGACCCAGATCCTGGGCGTCACCACGCTGAACATGCTCCGCATGGAGCAGCAGATCGACTCGCTCTCCCCGGAGACCACGAAGCGGTACCTGCACCACTACAACTTCCCGCCGTTCTCCACCGGCGAGACCGGCCGCGTCGGTTCGCCGAAGCGGCGCGAGATCGGCCACGGCATGCTCGCCGAGCGCGCCCTCGTGCCGGTCCTGCCGAAGCGGGACGAGTTCCCGTACGCGATCCGCCAGGTCTCCGAGGCGCTGGGTTCCAACGGGTCCACCTCGATGGGCTCGGTCTGCGCCTCGACCATGGGTCTGCTGAACGCGGGTGTCCCGCTGAAGGCGCCGGTCGCCGGCATCGCCATGGGCCTCATCTCCGACGAGGTCGACGGCGAGACCCGCTACGTCGCGCTGACCGACATCCTCGGTGCCGAGGACGCCATGGGCGACATGGACTTCAAGGTCGCCGGCACCAAGGACATCATCACCGCGCTGCAGCTAGACACGAAGCTCGACGGCATCCCGTCGGAGGTCCTCGCGGCCGCGCTGAAGCAGGCGAAGGACGCCCGCCTCACCATCCTGGAGGTCATCGCCGAGGCGATCGACGGCCCGGACGAGATGAGCCCGTTCGCCCCGCGCGTCACCAGCGTGAAGATCCCGGTGGACAAGATCGGCGAGGTCATCGGCCCGAAGGGCAAGATGATCAACTCGATCACCGAGGAGACCGGCGCCGACATCTCCATCGAGGACGACGGCACGATCTACGTGGGCGCGGCCGACGGCCCGTCGGCGGAGGCGGCGATCGACAAGATCAACGCCATCGCCAACCCGCAGCTGCCCAAGGTCGGCGAGCGCTTCCTCGGCACCGTGGTGAAGACGGCCGCGTTCGGCGCGTTCGTCTCGCTGCTGCCGGGCAAGGACGGCCTGGTGCACATCTCGAAGCTGGGCAACGGCAAGCGGATCGCCAAGGTCGAGGACGTGGTCAACGTGGGCGACAAGCTCCGCGTCGAGATCGCCGACATCGACAACCGCGGCAAGATCAGCCTGATCGTGGTCCAGGAAGAAGACTCGGCGGACGCCAAGGCCGCCGACGGCGACAAGGCCGAGGCTCCGAAGGCCGACGCCCAGTAATCCTGGCTAGACCGATGTGAAACGTCAGGAAAGGGTCGTTCAGGACAGTTTTCGTCCTGAACGACCCTTTCCTGACATGTGAGTAAGGAATCCGTTGGCTCGTCAGGTTCCCGGGCACGAACAGCCCGTCGGCAGCACCCGCACGCTGGAGTCCACTTCGGACGGTGCGGTGGTCAAGCGCAGTGTGCTGGCCGGTGGCCTCCGGGTCATCACCGAGCACGTCCCCGCCTCTCGTTCGGCGACGGTCGGGCTGTGGGTCGGGGTCGGATCGCGTGACGAGCCGTCGTCGGTCGAGGGCGCGGCGCACTACCTCGAACACCTGCTGTTCAAGGGCACCACGAACCGGGACGCCACCCAGATCGCCGAGGAGATCGACGCGGTCGGCGGGGAGTTCAACGCGTTCACCGCGAAGGAGCACACCTGCTACTACGCGCAGGTGCTCGACGAGGATCTGCCGCTCGCGATGGACCTCGTCACCGACGTCGTGTTCGAGGCCCTGTGCACGGACAAGGACGTCGAGACCGAGCGCAGTGTCGTGCTCGAAGAGATCTCGATGCGTGACGACGACCCCGAAGACCTGCTGCACGAGACGTTCGTCGGCGCGATCCTGGGCAACCACGCGCTGGGCCGCCCCGTGCTCGGCAGCGAGAAGTCCATCGTCGAGATGTCCGCTTCGGCGTTGCGCGGGTTCTACCGGCGCCGCTACACCCTGCCGCGGATGGTGCTCGCGGTCGCCGGGAACATCGAGCACACCCAGGTGCTTCGCTTGGTGCGCAAGGCTTTGCGGACCAAGCTGATCGGGACGGCGACGCCCGTGCCGCCGCGCGGCGGGCGGGCACGGATCGCGATGGCGCCGAAACTCGCGCTGCACACCGACGACACCGAGCAGGCGCATGTGATGCTCGGCCTGCGTTCGCTGTCGCGGCACGACGACCGCCGGTTCGCGCAGTCGGTGCTCAACGCCGCGCTCGGCGGCGGGATGAGCTCGCGCCTGTTCCAGGAGGTCCGGGAGAAGCGGGGGCTGGCGTACCAGGTGTACTCGTCCGTCGCGAGCTACGCCGACACAGGGCACATGGCCGTCTACGCGGGCTGCCAGCCCGAGAAGCTCGGCGAGGTCGCCGGGGTGATCCGCGAGGTGCTCGAACTCGTCGGCAAGGACGGGCTGAGCGAAGCCGAGGTCGCGCGGGCGAAGGGCCAGTTGCGGGGCGGGCTCGTGCTCGGCCTCGAGGACACCTCGTCGCGGATGTCGCGCATCGGCAAGAACGAACTGAACTACGGCCGCTACCTCGGCGTCGACGACACGGTGGCGCGGATCGACGCCGTCACCACCGACGAGGTCTGTGCGCTCGCTCGCACTCTGCTGGCCCGTCCTGGTGGCGTCTCGGCGGCGGCGGTGGTCGGGCCGTACGCTCACGCCGACGACCTTCCGGACGATCTGCACGAGGTGATCGCATCATGACCGCTGGAATTCGCGTCGGCGTGCTGGGCGCACGCGGCCGGATGGGCCAGGAAGTGGTCAACGCCGTCAACGGCGCCGACGACATGGAACTCGTCGCCGCGCTCGACGCCGGTGACGACTTCTCGGCGCTCAAGCAGGCTCAGGTCGTCGTCGACTTCACCCACCCCGAAGCGGTGATGGACAACCTCGAGTTCCTGACCGGCAATGGGATCCACGCCGTGGTCGGCACCACCGGGTTCAGCGAAGAGCGGCTGGAAAAGCTGCGCTCATGGCTCGCGGCCGACCCGTCGCTCGGCGTGCTGATCGCGCCGAACTTCGCGCTCGGCGCGGTGCTGGCCATGCGGTTCGCCCAGCAGGCGGCGCGGTTCTACAACTCGGCCGAGGTCATCGAGCTGCACCACAACCGCAAGGCCGACGCGCCTTCCGGCACCGCCGCGCACACCGCGCGGCTGATCGGCGAAGCCCGCGCGGAAGCCGGTCTCACGCCGGGCGAAGACGCGACGACGTCCGAAGTGGACGGTGCCCGCGGCGCACTCGTCGACGACGTCCGCGTGCACTCGGTCCGGCTGCCCGGACTGGTGGCGCACGAGGAGATCCTGTTCGGCGGCGAGGGGGAGACCCTGACCATCCGGCACGATTCCCTGCACCGCACGTCGTTCATGCCGGGTGTGCTGCTCGGCGTGCGTTCGGTGCTCACGCGGCCCGGCCTCACGGTCGGTCTCGAGAACATCCTCGACCTGTGAGGGCCCGCAACTTCGCGCTGGTGATGACGGCGGCGCTCGCCGTTTACGTCGTCCTGCTGGCGGGCCGGGGCATCGCGCTGGTGCGCACCGGGGAGACGGTGCCGGTGCTCTTCGGCGTCGGGGTCCTGCTGCTGCCGCTGCTCGGGATCTGGATCATCGTGACCACCTGGCGTTCCGGCGTCCAGATCCAGCGGCTTTCGCGGCGGCTGGACGAGGAAGGCGGCCTGCCCGACGTCTCCGATCTGCCCCGGCGGCCTTCGGGCCGGGTGGATCGCGACGCCGCCGACGCCTGGTTCGACGAACGCCGCGCCGAAGTCGAGGCCGACCAGGAGAACTGGCGCGTCTGGTACCGGCTGGCGTACGCGTACGAGATCGCCGGCGACCGGAAGCGCGCCCGTGCCACGATGCGGCGCGCCGTCGAACTCGAAGCCGCCTCGCGCAACTAGTCACCTGATTGCGGGGGCCGGTGGCCTGGGCTGTCCGTCTGGGGCATCAGGCCAGATCGCAGCCTTCATTTCGGGTACCTTCGCGCTTATTTACCGGCCAGGTGTCGCAGTTGCGTGAGGGCTTAGTGCTTCGTAACTTCGGTTGATCATGGCCTGGGAGCTGGGCTTTGGGGGCCTTCACGCGCGAACCTGAAGGTAGTGAAGGCCTCCTTCGCTACCTTCAGAGTAGGCAAGGGGGCCTTCACGGACCTGATCGAGGTCAGCCGCAGCTACGCGCAATTAGTCCTCTGAATGCGCAGGCTCGATTCCGAGGACGGGCAGGCATTCGCGAACGGCGACCAGTTCGATGTCGTCCCGGCGCCGCCAGTGTTCGCGGAGCAGCCGCCACTGCTTGATCTGCGCGGGCTCACCGCGCCGGGTGTCCCAGGTGACGCCGTTCGAGGCGTGGTTGTCGAAGAAGGCGTCGCTGGACGACTCGCGGGCTCCGACCCCCTCGAAGGCAAGATGCAGCACTGCCTGCCGCATCTCCTTGCCCAGGCCGCGGCCACGCAGGTCCGGACTGAGTCAGGAGAACGTGGTGACCGTGCCGAACGTGGCGAAGTCGGTGCCGATCAGATCCTGCATGCCCACCGGCCCCCCGTCGACGACCACGACGAAGTACAGCCGCCACTGGCTCTCGCTCACCCGGCCCCGGCCCTCCAGATCCCGCGTAGCCAGCGCCATTCGCGCTCCGGACTGTCTTCGTAGAGCGAGGCCGGATCGTCGAACGGCCACGGGGTTCGGTGACCACGCCCTTGCGGACCGTCGGGATCAACCGCTCCAGGTGGATACGCGGACGAAGTCGGCGAGGGCGAAGACACTAGGGGGCGGCCGCCATGGCGCGCATCACAATATCGGTGCTCAGTAGTGGAACCAGCCCGCGAACAGGGCGGGGGAGGCGGCCAGCAGGCTGAACCGCAGCCAGCGGCCGAGGAAACCGGTGGCCAGAAACGTCGCCAGCGGCATCCGCACCAGCCCCGCGAGGACACTCGTGGCCATGTACGGCGGCAGGCCGACGACCGAGCTCACCCCGTACGTGCCCGCCATCCAATGCGGATGCCGATGGCACCGTTCGCGCAGTGCGTCGAGCCGGGCGCGCATCTTCTTGGTGCGCGCCCGCCATCTTTCCCGGCGCGGGGTGGGCGGCCGCTCCCGGTGCAGGCGGTCATGCAGCGGTTTCGGGAGTTTGATCGTGCCCTTCGCGGCGAGGTAGTAGAGCGTCTTCCCGCCCACCTGACCGGCCGCGACGATGGCGCCGAGCAGCAGCCACGGCATCGTCGGCTGGCTCGCGCACAGGCCGATGAGGAACATCTCGATGCTGACGACGGGGAGGATCGCGGAACCGAAGGCGACGCCGAACGACAGGAGCAACCAGCCCACCATCGTTGCCTCCCCGTTATCTTCGTTCTCTCCAAGCTATCAGCTGAAAACCAGGACGCACTGGGGCCAGCCCCCGTTCCCGGCTTCCGGGCCGCACCAGAAGATCACCTGTTCGTCGGCTCTCGGCCACCTGCCGCTGCCATGCTGGAGCCGTGGCCGACGTGCACGACGCGGTCCGCGGAAAGGGTTTCGCGGATCGCTTCGCCGACTTCTGCGCGGCCGTGGTGCGGCGCCTCCCCTTCGGGCTTTCCCGGCTGGTGGCGCCGAGTTTCCTCGGTTTCGCGCTCATCAACGGGTTCACCTTCGGGGTCGACCTGATCCTGCTGACCCTGCTTCGCGGCTGGCTCGGCCTGCCGGTGTGGCTGGCGATCACGCTCGCGTACGCGACGGCGTTCGGGCTGAGTTTCGTGCTGAACCGCAGCATGAACTTCCGCTCGCACGCGCCCGTCGGCAGGCAGGCGGTGCTGTACGTCATCGCGATCGTCATCAACTACGTGGCGTTCCTGCTCGGCGTCGGGGCCGGGCTGGCCGCGCTGGGCGTCGACTACCGCCTCTCCCGGCTCATCGCCGGGGCGTGCGAAGGCGTCTTCATGTACTCGGTGATGCGCTGGGTCGTGTTCGCGAAGTCAGGGAGTGAGCTCGAGCTCGAGGCCTCCGGTGAGCCGGACTTCGCGCACGTTCGTGCTTCCGGTGTCGAGGATGCGGACGGTTCCGTCGGGCGACCAGCCCGCGCGGCGGAAGAAGCCCAGTGACGCGTGATCGGTCTGGGCGACCCAGCTGATCCCGCGCGTGGCGCCGTCCTCGCGCAGCCAGGCGGACGCGTTCGCCAGCAGCCGTCCCGCGTGCCCGCGCCGTCCCCACCGCGGCTCGACCAGCAGCGAGGCGATGAGCGCCGTCGTCGAAGCGTCGTCTGGCAGCGAACCGTCGGCGGTGGCCACCTCGCTCTCCGGAGCGCGGCCGGCGACGCAGAAGCCGACGGTGAACTCGCCTTCGGTGGCGAGGAAGACGCGCGTGCCCGGGTACTCGATCGTTTCGGCCCAGGTCTTCTCGAGCTCCTCGATGTCGAGCCCGGCGACAGCCGCTTCGCCGAGCAACTCCGTGTAGGCGCTTCGCCAGGTGTCGCGTTGGATGCGCGCGATTTCGGGGGCGTCGGACACGACTGCTGGGCGGACTTCGGCGGCGGCCATGCTGCGCAGATTAGCGGTGCGGCCGAAAACTGTCGGTGGTGGATGGCAGCATGCGAACGATGAGCACTACGACCATCAGCGGGCCGGTCGCGCGCCGGATCGCGCTGGCCGCGCAGGGGTTCGCGGAGGCACGTCCGGGCGGAGCGGTGACAAGGCGACATCTGCAGCGCGTGCTGTCCCGAATCCAGTTGCTGCAACTGGATTCGGTGAACGTCGCGGTCCGCGCGCACTACATGCCGCTGTTCTCCCGGCTCGGCGCGTACGACTCCGCGCTGGTGGACGACGCGGCCTGGTCCCATTCCGCGCGCAAACCCCGGCTGCTGGTCGAATCCTGGGCGCACGAGGCGAGCCTGCTGCCGGTGGCGGACTGGCCGCTCCTGCGGTCAGGGGCGAAACGCATGGGCTGGTGGACGAACTACGCCCGGGTACTGGAGCAGACGCCCCAACTGGTTGACGACATCCTCACCGTCGTCAAGGAACACGGACCGATCGGCGCGGGCGGTATCGAGCGTGCGCTGGAGAGCGACTCGGGTCGTGGCAAACCCGGTTCGTGGTGGGAGCGGTCGGAAGTCAAGAAGGCCTGCGAGTGGCTCTTCGGCATGGGGCAGCTGACCACCGGCACGCGCCGGTCGTTCGAGCGGCTGTACGACCTGACCGAACGCGTCGTCCCGCCGGAGCTCCTGTCGCGGACCGTGAGCCCGGAGGAAGGCGCCCGCGAACTGATCACACGCGCGGCCGTCGCGCTGGGCATCGGCACCGAACCGGATCTGCGGGACTACTACCGGCTGGGCCCCGACGTCAGTAAGCGGGCGGTGGCGGAACTGGTCGAGGAGGGTGTGCTGGAACCGGTGACCGTGGACGGCTGGCCCGCCCCGGCGTACCGGCACTTCGCGGCGAAGGCGCCGCGGTCGGTCACCGGCCGGGCCCTGCTGTCGCCGTTCGACCCGCTGATCTGGGAACGCGCCCGCACCGAGCGCATCTTCGACTTCTTCTACCGCATCGAGATCTACGTGCCCGAGCCGAAGCGGATCTACGGGTACTACGTGTTCCCGTTCTTGCTCGACGGCGAACTCGTCGGCCGGGTCGACCTCAAGGCCGACCGTGCCGCCGGGGTGCTTCGCGTCCAGGGCGCCTTCGCCGAGCCTGGGGTGGATGTCGCGCGGGTCGCCAGTGAGCTGGCCGGCGAGCTGCGGCTGATGGCGGAATGGCAGGGGCTGGACGGGGTCGCGGTGGGGGAGCGGGGCGATCTCGCTCCGGTGCTTTCGCGCCTCGTGCGCTGAAGTGACCGAGCTCGTTGATGAAGGATTCGGGACACTCAACGTCCCAAATCCTTCATCGACGGCCGATTCGTGAGTGAAGGTCACGGCGCCCTCAGGCATCATGGCCCGATGCGGCCGGTCCTTTTCCTCGACGTCGACGGCCCGCTGAACCCGTTCGCCGCCAAGCCCAAACCGCCGGGATTCGTCGAGCACAAGTTCCGGATCCGGGGCTGGAGCCGACGGCATCCACTGCGGATGTGGCTCAACCCAGGCCACGGGACGGCGCTGCTCGACGCGGCCGGGGACGCGGAGCTGGTCTGGGCGACCACCTGGGGGCACCAGGCGAACACCATGGTGGGTCCGGCCATCGGCCTGCCCACGCTTCCCGCCGTGGACTGCGCGAACGTCGACAGCGGCTGGAAGTTCGACGCCGTCGCCCGTTACGCCGGGCCGCGCCCTCTCGTCTGGCTCGATGACGATTTCGACCTATATCCCACCGCCAGGGACGCGTTCCTTTCCCGGCGGGGCGGGATGGTCACGCACCTGGTGCGGGTCGATCCGCGCACGGGTATCACCGATGTCCATCTGGCGGCCCTTCGAACGCACTTGAAATGAGCGAGGGACCTTCGCTCCCACCCCCGTGGAAAAGTGAGAGCAAAGGTCCCTCGATCCCCCTGCGGCCCGCGGCTCAGCTGGCCGCGCTGGTCACCACCGCGTCGCCGGTGCCGGTGCGCGCCCGCACCTTCAGCGAGACCTCCGAAGGCGCGGTCTCCGCGACTTCCAGTTCGCTCGACACCGAACCGGTCGTCGACGAAAGGTCGATCTCGGCCTGAACGCCGCCGCGGATCCCGACGCGGACCTCACCCGATCCGGTGGTCAGCTCCAGCGTCCCGGAGGCGGCGTCCGCCACCGAGAGGGAGCCGCTGCCGGTGCGCGCCAGGACCTCGCCCGCGACCTCGCCGAGCCAGACGTCACCCGTGCCGGTCGCGAGCGTGGCCGAACCGCTCACCGAGGCGGCCTCGACGGAGCCGCTACCGGTGCGCAGCTGGAGACCCGAGAGGGTCGGCCCGAGTTTGATGTCGCCGGTGCCGGTGCGGACGATCGCCGAACCGTCGGCCCGTTCGAGGCCGATCTTGCCGGCGCCGGTCATGAGGTCGGCCCGCCCGGCGGAGCCGGTGACCGTGACGTCGGCCGCCCCGGCCCGCACCTCCAGGTGCGAACCGGCGGGCGCCCGGACGGTCATGGCGAGCGGGACGTTCTTCAGCTGCCAGGCCTTCGGCGCCTGGACGACCAGCCGGTTGCCGACCTTCTCGATCCGAGTCTGCGCCACGGCGTCGCCCGCCGACCCGGCCGGCGAACCGCCGAGCTGGTCGCCGAAGCGTTCCCCGACCCAGCTGAGCAGGCTCGTCATCCCGTCCACCCACGGCTGCTGTTCGCCGCCGTCCCGGCGGACCTCGGCGTGGACGCCGTTCTCGCCGGTCAGTTCGATGGTCACCCGGCCGATGGCCACGCTCACGTCGATCTCGATCGGGCCCTCGGCCTCGAAGTCCTCGACGCGCACGGTCTCTTCACCGGCGGGAATGCTTTCCTCGGTCATTTCCGTCCCCTCAGCCCTGGACCCAGCCGTGCAGGTGCGAACCGGCACCGCCGCCCGGCTTCTGCTTGTAGTGCCAGTGCTCGCTTCCGCTCTTGCCCAGCGCTCCCTGAACGGCTTGCGAGACGAACGTGTTCAGCGAGACACCCTGAGCGGCGGCCGCCGCCTCGGCCTGGCCCTTGACCTGCTCGAACAGGCGCAGCGTGATGCGGGTGATGTCGCCCGTGTCCACCTTGGGCGCACGCGGGGCCTCCCGCGGTGCCTCCTGTCGGGGCGGGGACTGCTCGGTGCTCTCGGCCGAGCCGGTGACGACGACGCGCACGTCGCGGCCGTCGAGCCGGACGTCGACGACGTGCCCCGGCAGCGCGGAGGTCACTTCGGCGGCCAGGTCGGCGAGGGCGTTCATGATGGTCAGGCGGGCGGCGGGCTCCAGCGCCGACGACAGCAGCGCGGCAGCGCGCCGCGTCTGCTCGTCGCCGGCCGAAGCCGTGTTCGCGAGGTCCTCGCGAAGGCTTGTTATGTACGGCGTCAGATCCATGACACCACTATGACGTCATTTCTGATGTCAGTCAAGGAGGGCATGACGTCACCGTGATGTCGCCCCGGCGTCAAAGAGGGTTGCGGTTACGCTGCCCGGAGTCGTGGAGCAGGGGTCGTAAAGGAGTGCGAACGTGGCCGAGACCGTGTCACCCAAGGTTCAACTGATCGCGAAGACGGAGTTCTTCCCGCCGTCGGACGTACCGTGGTCGACCGATGCCGACGGTGGTGAGGCGCTGGCCGAATTCGCGGGCCGGGCCTGCTACCAGTCCTGGAAGAAGCCGAACCCGAAGACGGCCACCAACGCCGGCTACCTCGAGCACATCATCGACGTCGGCCACCTTTCGGTGCTGGAGCACGGATCCGTCAGCTTCTACATCACCGGGATCTCGCGCTCGCTGACGCACGAGCTGATCCGCCACCGGCACTTCTCCTACTCGCAGCTTTCGCAGCGTTACGTGCCGGAGCGCGACGCCGCGTTCGTCGAGCCCGACGTCATCGCGCATGACCCGGAGCTGCACGCGAAGTTCCTCGCCGCCTCGCAGGCCGCCGTCGACGCCTACACCGAGCTGCTCGCCGGGCTGGAGGAGAAGTTCGCCGACGTCCCGAGCGCGACGCTGCGCCGCAAGCAGGCCCGCCAGGCCGCCCGCGCCGTGCTGCCGAACGCGACCGAGACCCGCATCGTGGTCACCGGCAACTACCGCGCCTGGCGGCACTTCATCGCGATGCGGGCCACCGAGCACGCCGACGTCGAGATCCGCGCCCTGGCCATCGAATGCCTGCGTGAGCTGCAGAAGGCTTCGAGCAACGTGTTCGCGGACTTCACCATCTCCGCGCTGCCCGACGGCACCGAGGTCGCGTCCAGCCCGAAGGTTCTCGAGGGCTGATGCGACGCCTCGCGATCGACGTCCGGCCCGGCGAGTACGCGGTCGCCCGCCTCGCCCCGGACGCGCCGGTTCCGGCGAACCTGCTCGACCCCGGCGAGCCCGTGCTCGTCTCTCTCACACGGACGCCGGAGGAGTTGTCGGTGATCTGCCCGGCCGGTCTCGCGCCGGCCGGCGCCACCGTCGAGGACGGCTGGCGGCTGCTGTCGGTCCGCGGGCCGCTTGCCTTCACGCTGACCGGCATCATCGCGGCGCTGTCGAGTGAACTGGCCGCCGCCGGGGTGGCGCTGTTCTCGATGTCCACCTTCGACACCGACCACGTGCTGGTCCGGGCCTCGGAGCTGGAGCGCGCGGTGAAGGCGCTCCGGGAAGCCGGGCACGAGGTCACGGTCTGATTCACCAGCCGGGCGAAGGAACCTTTCGGAGCGCGAACGGGTCCGAGTTAGCATCCTGCGCGAACCGAAGGAGCACCGAACCTTGACCGACGAACAGACCCGTCCGTACGGGCCGCCCCAGCAGACGCATCAGGCCGCCGGCGCGCGGATCGTCGCCGGCCGATACGCCCTGCTGGGCGAGCTCGGCCGCGGCGGGATGGGCATCGTCTGGCGCGCGCAGGATCAGGTGATCGGCCGTCAGGTGGCGATCAAGGAGCTGAAGTTCCCGAACGCTCCCGAGGACGCCTCGGTGCTGTCGGAGCGGATGCTGCGCGAGGTCCGCTCCGCTGGTCGTCTCAACGACCCGGCCGTGGTCACCGTGTACGACGTCGTCACCGAGAACGGTGCGACCTACATCGTGATGGAACTGGTCGAGGCGCCGACGCTGGCCGACCTGGTGCGCGACCGCGGCCCGCTGCCCGCCCAGCAGATCGCGCTGGTGGGGGAGCGGGTGTTGTCCGCGCTGCGGGCCGCGCACGCCGCCGGGATCGTGCACCGCGACGTCAAACCCGCGAACATCATGGTCGCGCCGGACGGCCGGGTGAAACTCACGGACTTCGGCATCGCGCACGCCGCCGACGACCCGCGCCTGACCACCAGCGGCATGATCGTCGGCTCGCCCGCGTTCATGGCGCCGGAACGGGTCGAGGGCCGTGACGCGATGCCCGAATCCGACCTCTGGTCGCTGGGCACGACGCTGTTCTTCGCCGCGGAAGGCATCGTCGCGTTCGAACGGTCGACCACCGCGGCGACCCTGCACGCCATCATGACCGAGGCCCCGTACCTGACCCGGGTCCAGGGCCCGCTGGCCGCCGCGATCCTCGGCCTGCTGGTCACCAAGCCCGAGGCGCGCATGTCGTACGACCAGGTGCGCAGCCTGCTCGCGGCCGCGCAGGGCGTGCAGGCCCAGCCGACGCCGCCCTCGGGCGGCACGGCGATGCTGCAGCCCGGCCAGCCGATGACCCGGCTCGCCCCGGCCCCGGCGAAGCGCAACCTGCGTCCGCTGTGGCTGAGCCTGGCCGCGGTCGCCGTGATCGGCGCGCTGGTCGGCGGGATCTTCCTCGGCCGGTGGATGGCCGCGCCGGAGGGGAACAACCAGGCCCAGCCCACCCTGACCTACGGCATCAACGGGCAGGTCAAACTCGGTTCCTCCGGAGACTGCTACAACGTTCCCCTCATAGAGGGCGTCAACCTGAACGACGGCATCAGCTGCGACAAGGACCACCTGCTGGAGGTCTTCGCCAAGGGCAGCCTGCTCGACGTCCAGTCCTCTTCGGACGACGACGCCCAGGTCGCGGTGTATCCCGGCGCGGACGCGGTCAACCGGATCGCCGAGTCGCTCTGCTCGGCGACCTTCAATTCGAACGTCGTGCCCGGGGCACAGCGGGCCTCGCTGACCTGGCGGGCCGTCGTGCCGACCGAAGCCGAATGGAACCGGCCGCCCAACGAGGAGGACCGGAACTATTCGCGCGGCTTCCTCTGCCTGCTCGCCAAGACCGACGGCAGCCAGATCCCCGCTCAGATCACGACCAAGGTCAAATAGCTCACAGAGAGTTTGCGCCGAGCTCGCCTTTGTCGCGGAAAATTTACCGTGATTCTCGGGAACGACCACGTCGGCAAGGGGTTCGGCGCTCGCAGGAGGTACCTTCACAGCATGTCCACTCCACCTACCGCAGCGCCGGGAAGACCGTTCGGGCGCGTGCTCACCGCGATGGCCACCCCCTTCGACGCCGACGGCGCGCTGGACCTGAAGCGGGCGCAGGAGCTGGCCGAACACCTCGTGGAACTGGGCAACGACGGTCTCGTCGTGAACGGCACGACCGGGGAGAGCCCCACCACGACCGACGCCGAGAAGGCCGAGCTGGTCCGCGCCGTCGTCGAGGCCGTCGGTGACCGCGCGACGATCGTCGCCGGGGCGGGCACGAACAACACCGCGCACAGCATCGAGCAGGCGAAGCAGGCCGAAGCGGCGGGCGCCCACGGCATCCTCGTCGTCACGCCGTACTACTCGCGGCCCAGCCAGGCCGGGCTCTACGCGCACTTCACCACGGTCGCCGACGCCACCGGGCTGCCGGTGATGCTCTACGACATCCCGCCGCGCTCGATCGTCCCCATCGAGGTCGACACGCTGCTGCGGCTGGCCGAGCACCCCCGCATCCTCGCGGTCAAGGACGCCAAGGGTGACCTGATCGCCGGCTCCGAGGTCATCGCGAACACCCAGCTCGCCTACTACTCCGGTGACGACGGCCTCAACCTCCCGTGGGTGTCCGTCGGCGGCGCCGGTGTGGTCAGCGTGATCGGGCACGTCGTGGCGGGCCGCATCCGCGGCATGATGGACGCCTACGAGTCCGGCGACACCTCCACCGCGCGCACCAACCACCGCGGCATGCTGCCGGTCCTGCGGGCGATGTCCCGCGTCGGCGGCGTCGCGTTCTCGAAGGCGGCCCTGCGGCTGCGCGGCTTCGACATCGGCGACCCGCGGCTGCCCATCGTGGCCGCGAACGACGAGCAGCTCCAGGCGATTTCCGCGGATCTCGCCCAGGGGGGCGTGCCGCTCGGGGAAAGCGCCGCCAGTGACTGGCATGGTGCACGAGTGGCACAAGCAGATTCAGCGGCGGCCTATACGGCGCCGACTTCACATACCAGCGTAGGGACCATGCCTCGGTGAGTTCATTGCCAACCGGACCCGGACCGACCACCCCGCCGCCCGCGTTGCCCGAAGGCGCCTTGCGCGTGGTCGCGCTCGGCGGGATCGGCGAAGTCGGCCGCAACATGACCGTCTTCGAGTTCGGCGGCCGTCTGCTGATCGTCGACTGCGGGGTGCTCTTCCCCGAAGACGACCAGCCCGGCGTCGACCTGATCCTGCCCGACTTCCGCGCGATCGAAGACCGCCTCGAGGACATCGACGGCCTCGTCCTCACCCACGGGCACGAGGACCACATCGGCGCCGTCCCGTTCCTGCTGCGGCTGGTCCCGGACCTGAAGATCTACGGCTCCCGGTTCACGAACGCGCTGCTCGCGGCGAAGGCCAAGGAACACCGGCAGCGGCCGAACCTGATCGAGGTCCGCGAGGGCGAGCGACGCAAGGTCGGCGAGTTCGACCTCGAGTTCTTCGCGGTCAACCACTCGATCCCGGACGCGCTCGCGGTGGCCATCCGCACGCCGGCGGGTGTCGTGCTGCACACCGGTGACATCAAGCTCGACCAGCTCCCGCTCGACGGCAGGCTGACCGACCTCGCCGGGTTCTCCCGGCTCGGCGACGAGGGCGTGGACCTGTTCTGCGTTGACTCGACCAACGCCGAGGTGCCCGGGTTCGTCATGCCGGAACGCGACATCGGCCCGGTGCTCGACGACGTCGTCCGCAAGGTCGGCCAGCGCGTCATCGTCGCCTGCTTCGCGAGCCACGTGCATCGCGTCCAGCAGGTGCTCGACGCCGCCGTCCGGCATGGCCGCCGGGTCGCGTTCGTCGGCCGGTCGATGGTCCGGAACATGGGCATCGCCGCCGACCTCGGGTTGCTGAACGTGCCCGACGGCCTGCTGGTCAACCTCGACCAGGCGGGCGACCTGCCCGAGAGCAAGGTGCTGTTCGTGTCGACCGGTTCGCAGGGCGAGCCGCTGTCGGCGCTGTCGCGGATGGCGCGCGGCGAGCACCGGCAGATCTCGATCCGCGCCGGCGACACCGTCGTGCTGGCCAGCTCGATGATCCCGGGCAACGAGACCGCGGTCTTCGGCGTCGTCAACGGCCTCACGCGGCTCGGCGCGAACGTCGTGCACCAGGGCAACGCCAAGGTGCACGTGTCCGGGCACGCGTCGGCGGGCGAACTGCTGTACCTGTACAACGCGGTGCGCCCCAGCAACGTCATGCCGGTGCACGGCGAATGGAAGCACCTGCGTGCCAACGGCGAACTGGCCGTGCGCACCGGTGTCGCGCCGGAGAACGTGGTCATCGCCGAGGACGGCGTCGTGGTCGACCTCGTCGACGGCAAGGCCACGCGGACCGGACGGGTCGAGGTCGGGCACGTGTACGTCGACGGCCTCTCGGTCGGCGACGTCGGCGAGTCGACCTTGTCCGACCGGCTCGTGCTGGGAGAAGGCGGCTTCATCGCCATCACCGTCGCCGTCGACACCAGCACCGGCCGCGCGGTGACCCGCCCGACGGTGTCCGGACGCGGGTTCTCCGACGACCCGAAGGCGCTCGACGCCGTGCTCCCGATGGTGGAGATGGAACTCGCCAGGACCGAGGCCGAGGGCATCACCGACACGCACCGCATCGCGCAGGCCGTGCGCCGCGTCGTCGGCCGCTGGGTCGCCGACACCTACCGGCGCCGTCCGATGATCGTGCCGACGGTCATCCCCGTCTAAAAGCTCGTGAGTGGTAAGGACGGTTCTAACCGTCCTTACCACTCACGAGGCGCGAAGCGAGCAGCAGGGCGAAGGCGACCGTGATCGCTTGACCGAACAGGGCGTTGCGGGCTTTGCGCTGTTCCGCACGGGTGGGCCGGTTCATCACGAATTCCCCCGATTTCGAGTGCTTTCCTTACCGGGCAAGTGTTCCGCGACCCGCGTCGGGGCACCTCCCGCCTCGGTGGGGTTTTTCTACGCCGAAAGTCGCAGCCTTCCCCTAGGGGTGCTCGCGGCGTACCCTCGGACGCTCCTCGAGCCCCACGCCGGGAGAGTCGATGGGACGCCACGCCACCACCCGGAACCGAAGACGGATACTGATCCCGTTGCTGGCCGCCGTGCTCGGCGCGGCCACGTGGGTGGCGGTGGCCATGGCGAGGTCCGAACCCGCCTGCGAGCCCGTGCGGGTGGTCGTCGCCGCGTCGCCCGACCTCGCCCCCGCGGTCACCGAAGCCGCCCGGGTCCTCGATCTCGCCTGCGTAGCCTTCGACGTGCAGTCCCGGGAATCCGTCCAAGTGGCGGAAGAGCTGTCCGGAACCGCGCCCAAGCCCCAAGCCTGGATCCCGTCCTCGACGCTCTTCCTCAGGCGAGCCGACGGTGTTCCCGCCTCAGGCCCGTCGATCGCCAGTTCGCCGGTGGTGCTCGCGGTCGCGGAGCCGGTCGCGCGGGCGCTCGGCTGGCCGCGCAAGTCGCCGACCTGGCCGGAAGTACTCGGCCACGCCGGAATCGTCGCGGGAATGCCGGATCCGGTACGCGATCCCGCCGGGGTTTCCGCACTGGTGGCACTCCGCGAGGTCACGAAGGACGCCTCGGATCCGGCCGCCGCGTACGTCGCTTTGCTGCGGAAGTTTTCCGCCACCACGTCCGGCGCGACGGCGTTCCCCGCGGCGGAGAACGCGGTGCTACGGCACAACTCCGGGCTTTCCGAAGGCGAGACTGCGCTGGTGGCCGTGTACTCGCCCGCCGTTCCAGCGCTCGACTACCCGTTCGTCGAGGTCGCGGGGGCGACCCCGCAGCAGGGCGAAGCCGTCGCGGAACTGAAACGCACCCTGCTCTACGGTGGCGCGACGGGCCCGCAGTCCGAGCTGCGTGCCCCTGGCGGGCAAGCGTTGCGGCTCACCGAAACCGATCGACGCGTCGAGACTCAAGGCCAGCGCAGCGCCGAGATCCCGGCCGCCGAGGAGGTCGCCAAAGCGCTCAGTCAGTGGGCCGGGGTGAACGCGAGCGCCCGGGTGCAGGTGTTGATCGACGTGTCCGGCTCGATGAGCGCGCCGGTCCCGGGAACCGGCAAGTCCCGCCTGCGGATCACGCTGGAGGCGGCGGAGAACGCTTTGCATCTGTTCAGATCCACGTCACAGGTCCGTTTTCTGGCCTTCGCGACCAAAGTGGACGGTGAGCGGGACTACCGGGAGATCCTGCCGATGGCGCCGGTCCGGCAGCAGTTGGCCGCCGTCGACCGGTTGCGCGCCGTCCGCGCCGTGCCGGACGGGCAGACCGGGCTCTACGACAGCGTCCTCGACCTCTACCGGCTCGCGCACGAGGAATGGGAGCGGGGGAAGCTGAACCTCGTCATCGTGATGACCGACGGCCGCAACACCGATCCCGGTGGCATCAGCCGCGAGAACCTGGTGGCGGAGCTGGGAAAGCTGAGCGACCGGGACCACCCGGTGCCGTTGATCGCCATCGGGATCGGGCCGGAGGCCGACGAGACCGAGCTCCGTCAGCTCGTCGCGCCCGCCGGCGGCCAGGTGTTCCTCAGCCGTGATCCCGCGAAGATCGGAGAGGTGTTTTACGGCGCTCTCGGCCGGATCGCCGGCGCTGGATGAAGTAGACGCCGAGGATCACCGCCAGGCTGACCAGGCTCAGGTACAGCTGAGCCCGCGTGTCCGCGTCCACGAACAGCATCGACGCGACCACGGCCAGCGTCCCGGCGAGCGTGAGCCGGCTCAGCCACGGGTAGCCCCACATACGCAGCTTCAGCCGTTCCGGCGCTTCGGCTTCCAGGCGGCGCCGCATCCGGAGCTGTGAGCCGGCGATGATCGCGTAGACGAACAGCGCGACCGCCCCGGCGGAGTTGATGATGAAGTAGAAGATCTTGTCCGGGGACACGATGTTCATCACCACGGCCACGTAGCCGACCGAGGTGGACACCAGGATCGCCTTCCACGGCACGCCGCGCCGGTTCGTGTCCGCGACCCATTTCGGCGCCCAGCCGTTGCCGCGCAACGCGAACAGCATGCGGGAAGCGGTGTACAGCCCCGAATTCAGCACCGACAGCACGGCGGTCAGCACCACCGCGCTGACCACCGTCTCGGCGGCGGGGATGCCGAACCGGCCGAACGCGGCGGCGAACGGGCTCGTCGTGGTCGGGATGTCGCGCCAGCCGGTGATCATCACCAGCAGTGTCACGGAGCCGACGTAGAACACGATGACCCGCCAGACGATCGACGAGGTCGCCTTGCGCACGGCCGTTTCGGGCTCCCGCGATTCGGCGGCGGCGATGGTGACGATCTCCGCGCCGAAGTAGGAGAAGATCACGATCACCACTCCGTGCACCACCGAGAACGGGCCGTTGGCCAGGAAACCGTCCTGCGCGATGTTGCCGACCGAGAACGAGCCGCCGGGCCACGCCCCGAGCACGAACAGGATGCCCACCACGAGGAACACCACGATCGTGGCGATCTTGACCGACGCGAGCCAGAACTCCGTCTCCCCGAACGAGCGGGCGGAGGCGAGGTTGGTCGCGGTCAGCAGCAGCATCAGCACGAGCGAGAAGATCCATTGCGGCACAACGGGAATCCACGTCTGCAGGATCTTCGCCCCGGCGACGGCCTCGAACGCGACCACGCCGACCCAGAAGTACCAGTACAGCCAGCCGACGGTGAAACCCGCCCAGCCGCCGAGCGAGGTCCGCGCGTATTCCATGAAGGAACCCTGTGACGGCGCGGCCGTCGCCATCTCGCCCAGCATCCGCATCACCAGCACGACGATCAGGCCGCCGATGGCGTAGGAGAGGACGGCCGCCGGGCCGACGGTGTGGATCACCGCGCCGCTGCCGATGAACAGGCTCGCGCCGATGATGCCGCCGAGCGCGATCATCCGGACGTGGCGCTGCCGCAGGTCCGGGCGCAGACCCGCCCGTTCGGTCGTGGTCTCTGCGCCCATTCGCGGTGACCTCCTGTCGGAGTGACGGCGGATCGCGGGATTGTCGCACCGTGAACCCGGGAGGAAAAGTGTTTGCGCAACCCCCGGTGAACAGGCCGATGTGGACTCTGCCAACCTAGGCACCTCCACCGCGCGTTCCGAGGAGCTCTTCGATGCCGCACGCCGTCCTCCGGTTCCTGCCCGCCGTCGCCCTGGCCGCCGTAGCGCTCGCGGGCTGCTCGGACGAGGCACCCCAGTCGCAGACGGCGCCTCCCGGGTCTTCACCGGTGGCGCAGCAGGCAGCCGTTCCGTTCAACGACGCCGATGTCGCGTTCGCGCGGCAAGCCCTCGCGCACCACCAGCAGGGCGTGGATCTGGCTTCCCTGGCGGAAACCCGCGCGGCGAACGAGCAGCTGAAGGCACTCGCGAAGCGGGTCATCGACACGCACGAACCGGAGATCGCGCGGCTGTCCGGGCTCATCGAGGCGTGGGGTCAGCCCGCGCCGGACGACCCGAACCTCGAACACATCCAGCGCGACGGGTACATCAGCCCCGGCGACATGGCGGCACTGGCCGGATTGTCCGGAAAGGACTTCGACCGCCAGTTCGCCGCGCGGTTGCTGCGCCAGCGCGAAGCGGGCGTCCGCATCGCCGACGCCGAAACCCAGCACGGCCGCAACCCCGACGCCCGCGATCTCGCCGCGACGACTTCGCGTTCGCAGCAGCAGGAGATCAGCGATCTACGGGGCTTCCAGCAGGGTTGAGTCCGTCTGGACCACGTTCGAATTCAGCTGGACGATGTACGCGCCGGTCAACAGCACCACCGCGCCGGCGGCTTGGATCCAGCTGAGGGCCTCACCCAGCAGCAGCCAGGCCGCGGTGGCGGCGATCAGCGGCTCCACCAGCCCGACGACGCTCGCCACCGACGCCGGGAGATGCCGCAGCGCCGCCATGCCCGTCGCGTAGGCGAGGACGGTCGCGATCAGCACGAGCGCGATCAGCAACGACCACACCGGCGGCTCCCACGGACCGAACGTCGCCGGGGTGTCGAGGACTCCCCACGGGATCGTCCACGGCGGGGCGACCGCGCACACCAGGACCGCGCCGATCGTCATCCCCCAGGTGACCATGCCGAGCGGATCGCGGTCCGCGACGCCGCGTTCGCCCAGGAGGAAGTAACCCGCCGAGCAGACGGCCGCGCCCAGCCCGGCGAGCAACCCGAGGACGTCCAGGCTGAGTCCCTCCCAGACCTGCGCGACCAGCATGAGCCCGGTCATCGCCAGCGCGATCCCCGCCCACATCACCTTCGGCAACCGCACCCGCCGCACGAACCGCACCCACAGCGCGATCAGCACCGGAGAGGTGAACTCGAGCAGGATCGCGATCCCGACCGGGATCCGGCCCGCCGCCAGGAAGTACATGAGCTGGACGCCCGCGACACCGAGCGAGCCGTACGCGAGCAGCAGCGGCCACTCGTTCTTCGTGACTTTGAGGAGCCTCGGCCGGAAGAGGGCGACCAGCGCGAGCAGCACGATCGCCGACAGTCCGATGCGGATCGCCGCGACCTGCTCCGGGGACAGCCCGGCCTGCATCGCCGGTTTGCCCAGCACACCCGAGGTCCCGAAGAAGAGCGCGGCGAGCAGGATCAGGGTGATGCCCCGCCCGCGACGCGCGACGTGCTGGGTGGGGGCGGCGGCGAGTTCGGCGGTCACGGCCGGAGGGTAGAGGCCGGGTGACCGCGGGGCGACCCGTTTTCCCAGCGGGTGGGCCGGGCGCGGGGTGGTCGTGAGTGAGGTCTGTCCGTGAAGGCCTCCTTGCCTACCCTGAGAGTAGTGAAGGAGGCCTTCACTACCCAGGCGTCCGGTCCCCGATGGAATCGCTCATGGCGGTCAGAAGGAGGTGCCGCCGTCGGTCCAGTTCGTCTGGGCGAAGTCCTCGTCGTCGACCGGAGCGCGACGCGGTTTGCGCACCGGCTCCGGTTCCGGGGGAGCGGCGACCGACTCCTCGGGTCGGGTGCCTTCGAGGGCCTGGGGTTCGGGTGTGCCGTTCGGCCAGACGCACGGTGAGGTCGCCCCGACGTAGAACTTGCCGAGGTCGTTCGCCTGCACGGACATGTCGAAAGCGTCCGCGTTGTTCCTGGCGAACACATATCGGTCCTTCGGCCGCGAATCCGTCAGGACCGTGAAGTCGTGAGCCGACCACCACCGGACGACCGCGTCAAAGTATTCCTCGAACCGGGCCGGTTCGAGGCCGGTCACCTCATAGGTCGCGGAGATCTCAAAGCGGCCTTGGGGACCGTTGTCGGTGGGGTCGGTGCATTCGGACCTGTGCTGGGTGAACGGTTTCCGTTCCGCCGAGCCGGGCAGCGCGGAGAGCGCGCCCTCGATGTACCGCTCGACCCTGTCTTTCGCCTCGTGTTCGGTGATGGTCGGTTTCATGGCGTCTCCACCTCCGGAAGAACAAGCGGACAAGAGCACGAGAAGAGCGGTCAGGAGCGGGAGTCTCACGAGGCGGGCTTTCCCGCGATGATCAGGCCGATGTTCCGGAGCGACGGGTTGTTGTCTTCCCAGTATTCGCTGTGTGCCTCCGTGCTGTACCCGCCCCACCCGTCCGTGCCCGGCGCCGAGGTGAACACTTGCCCGCCGAAGTCCGCGTCGGTCGGATCCTGGCCGAGGATCGGGTCGTATCCGGCGATTTCGACATTTGCCAGGTTGATCATGTCGTGTTCGGCCACCGTCGCGTGCACGTGTTCGCCGATCTCGTCCTGATTCACCCCGTCGAGATGCAGTTCGCTCACGTCGTGCGCGCCGACGCCCGGGCTCGCGACGAAGACGAGTTCGTCCGCGGCGAGGCCACCGTCACCGGCCGCGTGCCCGACGACGGTGGTGCCGTAGCTGTGCCCCAGCACCGTGTTGTGCGAGGGCGATCCTTGGTGTGTTTCCCGCAGCCCGTCTTGGAATTGCGCGAGGGCGGCCTTGCCACCGTCGGCGTACTTGTCGCTCGCGGCGTCGGTGATCTCGTTCGGCGCGTCATAGCCGAGCCAGGTGATCACGGCGGTGGAGGGGGAGCCCGAAGTGGTCGCCGCGGCCCACATCTTGTCGGACCGGTTGAGGTCCCCGCCGATCTTCGCCAGTTCCGAGCCCGTCCCCGGCACGTAGGTCGCCACGTTCGCCGCGGTGTCGGGATTCCCCGCGGAAACGATCGCCTTCCCGTCGCCGCTGGTGTCCAGTCCCAGCAGGAACGCCTGCGGCTCCGACCGGTCCAGCCGCTGTTGGATGGCTTCCAGGCCCTTGAGTTCGGGGTCGCCCTGGAGCCGCGCGATCTCACTGGCGAGGACGGCGCGGTTGGCGGCGTCGCGGTCGGCCGCCGGGATACCGTCGAGATTGCCGACGAGTCCCGGGTTTCCTCGCAGCAAAGCGACTTTCGCCGTGTCCGACAGGCTCGCCCACCAAGCCTTGTTGTCGCCGGGGGTGCCGTTCTCCGGTGGGCCGATGATCGACAGGCCGCTCTGCGCGGCTCCGGCGGCCGCCGCCTGGGCGAGCGTGCTGCCACCCTGTTCGGTGATTTCGCCACGAAGGGCCCGTCGCAGAATGTCGGCGAAATCAGCGTCGACGTCGGCCGCCCGGCGCAGGCCCTGTTCGACCCTGTCGGCCAGCTCCGCCCTGACGCGAGCCTGGTCAGGCCGCGGAACGCCGACGGAGATCTCGCCTCCGGCGCCGATGGCCAGGCCGTTCCGGTGGGCCAGTTCGTCGGTCTCCCGCACGAACGCGACGATCCGGTCCAGCGCGATCTGCACCTCGTGAGCGCCTCGCCGGACCGCGGACGCCTCGGCGACGAGCCGCTCCAGAGTGGAGGTCAGCGACGCACCCCGCGTCGCGGCGGCGGTGGCCGCGTCACCGGTCCAGCCCGTGAAGCGGGCCATGGCTTCGACGTCGTCGTTCGCGGCGATGATCTTGGCGCAGCCGTCGTTGAGCGCGTCGGCGACGCGGCCGATCGCGGCCGGATCCCACCGGCGCACGTCTCCCCAGGTGAGCATCAGACGGGGAGTTCCCGTGATGCCGCCAGCTCGTTCGAGCGGTAGCGGACGGCCGCCGCGTCGAGCCGTGCGGAGTAGTCCGCGGTGTTCTCGGCCCAGCCTGGCACCGCCCGGCCCCAGGCGTCCGCGAGCAGGCGGGCCGCTTCACCGGATACGCCACCCGGCAAACCCGCCGCGACTTCGGCGAGCGTGGCCGCGAGGTTCACCTTCCCGACGTCGTCCGAAGCCCGTTTCGCCGCGCTTGACGCCGCGCCGATCGCCTCCAAGGCCACCTCGTACCCGCCGGTCATCCCGCTTCCTCCCCGTAGCGTGACGCTGTGTGACCACACTAAGACGCGGGAGACGGACGCGCGGTTCCCATCATCTGTCCTTGAAAAGACCGTCGGAGGGCGTCCAGGGCCAGTTCGTCGGGTTCGGCGGACTCGCGTGAGACGGACGAGCCGCCATACGGATTGCCCGATTCGAGCAGCCGCGGATCGGTGTAGCCGAGCGGCAGGACGATGGCGCCCCAGTGATAGAAGATGTTGTTCGTCGCCAGCACGGTCGCTTCGAGCCCGCCGTGCGCGGTGGAGGCGGTGGTGAACGACGTCGCGACCTTGTTCACCAGCTTTCCCTTGGCCCACAGGCCGCCGGTACTGTCCAAAAAGGACTTCAGCTGCGCGGCGGGACCGCCGAACCGGGTCGGGCTCCCCGCCGCGAACCCGTCGGCCCACTCCAGGTCTTCCATCGTCGCCGTCTCGTGGTTCGGTCCCGCGTCCACCCACGCCTGCCAGCGCGGATTGCTCGCCACCGCGGCGGGCGGAGCGGTTTCGGGAACGGTGCGGACGCGGACGCCGGCTTCGGCCTCGCGGGCGCCGTCGGCCAGCGCCGACGCCAGTTTCGCGGTGTTGCCGGTCGCGCTGTGGTGGACGACGAGGATGCGGGTGCTCACGTCCGCCGGCCTTAGGCGAGCGCGAGCACCCGTCTCAGGATCCGGACTCAGTACTTCTTCCAGGGGCTGACGGTGTCCGTCGGCCGCGTCGGGTCGTGGAAGCGCGGCTTGTCCAGTTCGTCGCGGCGCAGTGGGACCAGCCCGTCGGTGATCGCCTGCATGATCTTGGCGTGCGCGCGGACCCCGGCGCCCGGCCGCTCCGGCTCGACCTCCGACAGGTCCACCGGCTCGCCGAAGTGCACCTTGAACCGCGGCCGGCGCATGGGCGCGCTCAGCCCGGACTTCGCGAGCGGCACCAGGTCGGCGGGACCGTTGACGGTCTCCGTGCCCCAGTACACGGCTTCGTGCGCGCCCCATTGGCTGATCGGGATCACCGGCACCCCGGCGGCCAGCGCTAGCCGCGCCGCGCCGGTCTTGCCCCGCTCCGGCCACAGGCCGGGGTCGTGGCTGATCCGGCCCTCGGGGTAGACGATCAGCGGGTCACGGGTGGTCCGCAGGGCCTCGGTGGCTTCGGCGAACTGGCCGATGGCCGTCGAAGCCTGTTTGCGGTCGACCCGCAGGTGACCGCTGAGCCGCAGTGCGGGGCCGATGACCGGCGCGTCGAGGATGCCGCCCGCCAGCATGAACCGCGGGTTGATGCCGATCCGCTTGCAGGCCGCCATCAGCACGAACGCGTCGAAGACGCCGATGTGGTTGGCCGTCATGAGCAAGGGCTTGCGGCGCAGTTCCGCCGGGACACCGCCGGTCACGGTGAGTTTGCCGACGAAGTTGACCAGCCCCCGGTCGATGTTCAGCATCGTGCGCCAGATGGCCGGGGCGCGGCGAGCCGAATTCTCATCCTGATGCAGCGCGAACATGGGGCAGAGCATGTCATGACCCGCTTTTCACCCGGATGGCCGCTCAAGCTGTGACCTGAGACGAATGTTCTCCGATGTGCTCCGAGTGGCAGCCGGGGCTGGAGGGTCGAGGCGGCTACCGTGGAGACATGGCTAGCGGGTCGACGACCAGGAAACGGAGTACGGCGCGAAGCGGCGGCAGCAAGGGGCCGGCGCGAAAGCCGCGTACCCCGGCGAAGCCCAGGTCAACGGCTGCGAGGAAACCCGCTCCACGGCGTCCGGCACCGCGGAAGAAGTCGTCCGGCACGTTCGCCAAGGGTGTGCGCGGCACCTGGAATCTGCTCGCGAAGGGCCTCGGCACCCTCGCGCGGACGGTCGGCCGCGGCCGCGAACTCGAACCCGAGCACCGTCGCGACGGTCTCGCGCTGGGTCTCATCGCGCTGGCACTGGTGATCGCTTTCGGCGTCTGGTGGCGGGCCGCGGGCCCGATCGGCGGCTGGGTGGAGGTCGGCACGCGCTCTCTGCTGGGCGCCGGTGCCGTGACGCTCCCGCTGGTGCTGACCGTGGTCGCCGTCGCGCTGATGCGTTCGGAACCGATGCCGGAGGCCCGGCCGCGGATGGTCATCGGCACCCTGCTGGTGATCCTGTCCGTGCTCGGCCTGCTGCACATCTTCACCGCGCTGCCCGAGACCAACGACGGCCGGATGTACGCCGGCGGCGTGATCGGCGCGTTCTCCGGCGGCCTGCTGACCATGGGCGTCACCACATGGGTCGCGGTGCCGCTGCTGGTGCTGGCACTGCTGTTCGGCACGCTCGTGTTCACCGGGACCCCGGTCCGGGAGATCCCGCACCGCCTGCGGAACTGGGGTCTCGACCCCGAAGAGATCGAAGAGGCCGAGGCTGAGCGCCAGGCCATCCACGAGGAACGCAACGCCGTCACGGAAGCCGATCCGAAGTCGGTCCGCCTGCGGAAGCCGTCGCGCCGCCGCCAGGCTTCGGGCGACCACGAGGGCGAGCAACTCGACATCGAGGCCGCGCTGGCCGAAGCGCCGACGCCGCTGCGCCCGCCGAAGCCCGCGCCCAAGCCTGTCGAAGAGAAGAAGCCGAAGAAGGCCGAGGCGCCGCTTGCGGTCACCAGGACCGTCGAGGGCGACTACAAGCTCCCGCCGCCGGACCTGCTGAAGCTCGGCGACGCGCCGAAGTCCCGCAGCAAGGCCAACGACGCCATGATCGAGGCGATCACCGGCGTGCTGGAGCAGTTCAACGTCGACGCGCAGGTCACCGGCTTCACGCGGGGCCCGACGGTCACCCGGTACGAGGTCGAACTCGGCCCCGGCGTGAAGGTCGAGAAGATCACCGCGCTGACCAAGAACATCGCCTACGCGGTGGCGACCGACAACGTCCGGCTGCTGGCGCCGATCCCCGGCAAGTCCGCGGTCGGCATCGAGGTGCCGAACTCCGACCGTGAGATGGTGCGCCTCGGCGACGTGCTGCGCGCGCCGTCGACGGTCAAGGACAACCACCCGATGGTCATCGGGCTCGGCAAGGACATCGAGGGCCATTTCGTCACCGCGAACCTGACGAAGATGCCGCACCTGCTGGTGGCGGGGTCCACCGGTTCCGGTAAGTCGAGCTTCGTGAACTCGATGCTGGTGTCGCTGCTCGCGCGGTCGACGCCGGACGAATGCCGGATGATCCTGATCGACCCGAAGATGGTCGAGCTGACCCCGTACGAGGGCATCCCGCACCTGATCACGCCCATCATCACCCAGCCGAAGAAGGCCGCCGCGGCGCTGGCCTGGCTGGTGGAGGAGATGGAGCAGCGCTATCAGGACATGCAGGTCAACAAGGTCCGGCACATCGACGACTACAACAAGAAGGTGCGCTCGGGCGAGATCACCGCGCCGCCCGGCAGCGAGCGCGTCTACCAGCCGTACCCGTACATCATGGCGATCGTCGACGAGCTCGCCGACCTGATGATGACCGCCCCGCGCGACGTCGAGGACGCGATCGTCCGGATCACCCAGAAGGCGCGTGCCGCCGGTATCCACCTGGTGCTGGCGACCCAGCGCCCGTCGGTCGACGTCGTGACCGGCCTGATCAAGACGAACGTGCCGTCGCGGCTGGCGTTCGCGACCTCGTCGCTCACCGACTCGCGGGTCATCCTCGACCAGCCGGGCGCGGAGAAGCTCATCGGTATGGGTGACGCGCTGTACCTGCCGATGGGGGCCGGGAAACCGGTCCGCATCCAGGGCGCCTTCGTCGGCGACGAAGAGATCTCCGCGGTGGTGAACTTCGCCAAGGAGCAGGCGCAGCCGGACTACCAGGACGGCGTCACCGCGGCGAAGGCCGGCGAGAAGAAGGAAATCGACTCCGACATCGGAGACGACCTCGACGTGCTGCTGCAGGCCGCCGAGTTGATCGTCACCTCGCAGTTCGGCTCGACGTCGATGCTGCAGCGGAAGCTGCGGGTCGGCTTCGCCAAGGCCGGGCGGCTGATGGACCTGCTGGAAAGCCGCGGCGTCGTCGGCCCTTCGGAGGGCTCGAAGGCGCGGGACGTGCTGATCAAGCCGGAAGAGCTGGAGTCGGTGCTGTTCATGATCCGCGGTGGCGGGGACGGAGGAGGCGGCGACGTCTCCGACGACTGACTGAGCCCCTCGTGAGTGGTAAGGGCGGTGAGAACCAACCGTGTCTCAGGTACCTACCCGCTCCTGGATGAGCCTCGGTTGCGGGCCGGTCCGTGAAGGCCTCCTTGCCTACCTTGAGGGTAGGCAAGGAGGCCTTCACTACCTCTGGGACTGCACGCTCGTGTCGTCCGCCGGATCACGCGTGTCGTCTGGTCGGTCACGTGACATCGCCGCTGCCGGCCGGGTCTCGTGAGTGGTAAGGACGGTTAGAACCGTCTCTACCACTCACGAGGCGATTGAAGGACCGATGCAACTGACCGGAGCCTCCGCTACGTCCAGAACACGTGGACCCCAAGAAGCTGCTCGTCGTCCTCTGCGCCCTGATCGGCCTCGCGTGCGGAGCCGGTAGCTCCGCGGCGCGCGAACAACCCGCCGCGAGCAGGCCCACGGTGGTCCAGCCCGCGCCGGTACAGCGGCCCCAGCCTGCTCAGGGCGCGGTCGAGCTGGGGGAGACCGTCGATCTCAAGGCCGGTGAAACGGCCGAGGTCGCGTCGAAGGACGTCAGCATCCGCTTCGCTCGCCTGGTGTCCGACTCCCGCTGCGCCGCGGGAATGGTCTGCGTCTGGGAAGGGGAGGCCGTGATCGAACTGACCCTGGCCGAACCGGGACGCGGAGAGCGGACGACGGCGGAGGTCGCCTCCACCGGACGTGGTGGCGGGCAGTCCGTCGAGTTCGCCGCCTGCCGGGTGGACCTGGTCGCCGTGAGTTCGGGGGGCGACCAGGTCACCCTGCGGGTGTCCAAGGCTTAGGGGAAGTCGGTACCGCCTCACTGAAGGGCGTTGCCCCAGCCGTCGAGGTACGCGACTTCCGACAGCGGCACTCGCGAAGCGGGTTTGAAGTCCGGCACCGTCGTGTAGGCGACCGGCAGCAGCCCGACCTGCGTGACGTCGGCGGGGATGCCGAGGATTTCGGCCGCCTCCGCCTCGTGGGTCAGGTGGTACGTCGTGAGCGTCGAGCCGAGGCCGCGCGACCGCAGCGCCAGCTGGAAGTTCCACACCGCCGGGAAGATCCCGCCGTAGAACGCGGCGTCGGCCGCGTTGTCACCGCTGGGCCTGCCGGTCAGGCACGGGATGACGAACACGGGCACCCGGTCGATCACGTCGATCAGATGCTGCCCCGACGCGAACGCCCGCGCCACCGAGGGCTCGGTGATCGCTTCGCCCAGGGCGGCCGCGTTCGCTTCCAGGTACGCCTTTCCGACTCGCCGGAACAGCTCGGACAGCCGGTCCTTCACTCCCTGATCCCGCACCACGAGCCATCGCCACGCCTGCTGGTTGCCCGGCGTGGGCGCCTGCAACGCGAGCCGCAAGCACTCTTCGAGCACCTCGGGTTCCACCGGCCTGTCCAGGTCGAGCTTGCGGCGGACCGCTCGCGTCGTGCTGAGGAGGTGGTCGGTGACCGAGGTGTCCATGAGCCGCCTTTCAGAGATGTTCCGCGAGGAAGCGGTCGATCAGCTCGCTGATCGGTTCGAGGTCCTCCTCCAGCGCGAAGTGCCCGGTGTCGAAGAGGTGAACTTCCGCCGAGGGAACATCATTCCGGAACGCTTCGGCGCCCGCAGGGACGAAGAACGGGTCGTTGCGCCCCCACACGGCGAGGACTGGCGGCTGGGCTTCGCGCAGCCACGCCTGGAACCGCGGGTACGCGGGCGGGTTGTTCCGGTAGTCCCAGAACAGGTCCAGCATCGCCTCCGCCCGGCCGGGAAGGCCGAGGAAGTACTGGTCCAGCAGGTGGTTCGCGGGATCGATGGTCTCCGGATCGCGGGCGCCGGTGTACTGGTACCGGATCTGCGCCGGTTCGAGGATCTCTTCGAACCCGCGCCGTGCCTCGGTTTCGTCAGTCAGGGAAGGGAAGTCCGGCATCGCCGGGCCGAGCCCTTCGACGTAGGCGTTGCCGTTCTGCGTGATGAGCGCCGTCACCTGGGACGGGCGCGAGACGGCCAGCCGCAGGCCCGTCGGGGCACCGAAATCGAAGACGTAGAGCGCGTAGCGGCGCAGTTCCAGCGCGTCCACGAACTCGCCGACCACTTCCGCGAGCCGGTCGAAGGTGAACGTGAAGCCCTCGGGCGTGACGGTCTGCCCGAATCCGGGCAGGTCCGGCGCGATGAGCCGCCACCGGCCCGCGAGACGCCGCATCAGCCGCACGAACTGGTGCGAAGACGTCGGGAAGCCGTGCAGCAGGAGCAACACGGGAGCTTCGGGGTCGCCTGCTTCGCGATAGAAGACCTCGACGTCGCCGAGTTCGACGGAACGGTGCCGGATGGTCGCCATGAACACTCCCTAATGGTTAAAACTGTCTTGAACCATTAGTACCTGATAGTGTCAAGGCATGCTCGATCTCGACTCGCTGCCCGGTGACGATCTCGCGGTGAACCTCGCCGACACCGTGATGCTGGCCGTCTCACCGTCGATCGACCTGCTCGACGACGGTCACGCGAAGTTCTGGGCGACACAGGCGCCACTCCTGCCCGAAGGCGCCCGGCCGCCGTCCGCCGAGCGGACGAGGCGGCTGCGTTCAGCGGTGCGTGAGGTACTCGAGGCGGTCGTCGCCGCGCGGGAGCCCGAAGCGTGGGCGGTCGAGCGGGTCAACGCCGCCGCGGCCGCCGTGCCCACCAGCCCGCGGCTGACCGCCGAGGGGGCAAAGAGGTCCTGGCACGGCGAGGACGGCGGCGAGATCGCGCTCGCCGCGGTCGCGGTCGCGACGATCGACCTCGTGTCCGGGCCGCGTGCCGCTCAGCTGCGGCGATGCGGCGCGCACGATTGCTCGATGCTGTTCGTGGCGGCCAACAGCAGGCGGGTCTGGTGCACGCCGTCGCTGTGCGGCAACCGGGTCCGGGTGGCCCGGCACGCGAAGAAAAGCTAAAGGCGTCGCTCGCCGCGTGTTCGGTGTCCCCAATGTGGCATCAGGGTCGCTGAGCGTCTCCAATGCCACATTGGGGGCGGTGGCTGGGGCACCCCAGAAGCTAAAGCTCCAGCAGCATCCGGCTGTTGCCCAAGGTGTTGGGCTTGACGTACGGCAGGTCGAGGAACTCCGCGACGCCCGGGTCGGCCGAGCGCCGCATCTCCTCGTAGACCTCCTGGGTCACCGGGGTGCCGTCGATCTCGACGAACCCGTGACCGGCGAAGAAGTGGGTTTCGAAGGTCAGCACGAACAGCCGCTTCAGCCCGATCTCGCGGGCGAAGTCGATCAGCTGTGCCACGAGCGCGTGCCCGATGCCGCGACCCCGGGAGTCCTTGTCGACCGCGATGGTGCGCAGTTCGGCGATGTCCTCCCACAGCACGTGCAGCGCGCCGCAGCCGAGCACGTCGTCACCGTCTTCGACCACCCAGAACTCCTGGACGCTCTCGTAGAGGGTGACGAGTTCCTTCTCCAGCAGCACCGTCCCGGCGTCGGAATCGACCAGCGCCTTGATCTTGCGGACGTCCGCGATCCGCGCCCGGCGAACGGTGGGGCGGCGGTGGAGGAGGGGGTCTGAGGGCACGCCCACCATTAAGCCATCCCCGGCGCCCGGGCCGGTCGAGGGCTCGCCCGAGCGAGCGATCGCCGACCCCGCGAGCAGGCCAGCTACCCTAAGGCACGTGCCTTCTCCCACCACTGATCCTGTCGCCACCCGTCGCGTTTCCTTGTTGACCCTCGGTTGCGCCCGCAACGAGGTCGATTCCGAGGAACTCGCCGGACGGCTGGCGGCGGGCGGCTGGGAGCTCGCCGCCGAGCCCGAGGACTCCGACGTCGTGGTCGTCAACACCTGCGGCTTCGTCGAGTCCGCCAAGAAGGACTCGGTTGACACGCTGCTCGCGGCGTCCGACACGGGCAAGAAGGTCGTCGCCGTCGGCTGCATGGCCGAGCGCTACGGCAACGAGCTGGCCGAGAGCCTGCCCGAGGCCGACGCGGTCCTGGGTTTCGACCACTACGCCGACCTCGCGGAGCGTCTCGACGACGTCGTGGCCGGCCGCAAGGTCGAGTCCCACACCCCGTCCGACCGCCGCAAGCTCCTGCCGATCAGCCCGGTCCAGCGCCCGACGGCCGCCGAGTCGGTTGAGGTGCCGGGGCACGCGCAGCACGGCTGGGGCCCGCGCGTGCTGCGGACCAGGCTCGACACCTCCCCGGTGGCCGCGCTGAAGATCGCGTCCGGCTGTGACCGGCGCTGCTCGTTCTGCGCGATCCCGTCGTTCCGCGGGTCCTTCGTGTCCCGGCAGCCGGACGAGATCGTCGCCGAGGCGATGTGGCTCGCGGAGAACGGCGTCAAGGAGGTCTTCCTCGTCTCGGAGAACTCCACCTCCTACGGCAAGGACTTCGGCCGTGACGGCGCCCGCGCGCTGGAGCTGCTGGTGCCGCGCCTGGCCGCGGTGCCCGGGATCGAGCGCGTCCGCGTCTCGTACCTGCAGCCCGCCGAGACCCGGCCCGGTCTGGTCAAGGCCATCGCGACCACGCCCGGCGTCGCCGACTACTTCGACCTGTCCTTCCAGCACTCAAGCGAGACCGTGCTGCGCCGCATGCGCCGCTTCGGCTCCACGGACTCCTTCCTCGCGCTGTGCGACCAGATCCGGGAGCACTCGCCCGACGCCGGCATCCGCACCAATGTCATCGTCGGCTTCCCCGGCGAGACCGAAGAGGACCTCGCCGAGCTGGAGCGCTTCCTGACCGGCGCGCGGCTGGACGCGGTGGGTGTCTTCGGGTACTCGGACGAAGACGGCACCGAGGCCGAGACCTTCGACGGCAAACTCGACGAGTCCGTGGTGGCCGAGCGGGTCGCGCGCATCTCCGCGCTGGTCGAGGAGCTGACCTCGCAGCGGGCCGAGGACCGGATCGGCGACTTCGTCGACGTCCTGATCGAGCAGGCCGAGGACGGTGAGGACCCGATCGGCCGCGCCGCGCACCAGGCCCCCGAGGTCGACGGCGAATGTGTCCTGATCGAGACCGAAGACCTGCCGTCGCTGGCGGTGGGTGACTTCGTGCGCTGCGAGGTCGTCGACTCCGAGGGTGTCGACCTGATCGTGCGGCCCGCGCCGCTCGAGGCCGACCGGTGAATGCCGCCCCGAGCGACGCCGGGGCCGGTGAGGGGACGGGCGGTGAGCACGCCCGGGTTCCCGAGGCCACCCCGGTCCCGACGCTGAACCTGGCGAACCTGCTGACGATGTCGCGGCTGGTGCTGGTGCCGCTGTTCGTACTGGCGCTGTTCGCCGGTGACGGGGAGGACACGTTCTGGCGCGCGATCGCCACCGCGCTGTTCGCGATCGCGTCGTTCACCGACCAGGTCGACGGCTGGGTCGCGCGCAAGTACGGGCTGATCACCGATTTCGGCAAGATCGCCGACCCGATCGCGGACAAGGCGCTGATCGGCGCCGCGCTGATCGGGCTGAGCGTGCTCGGCGAACTGGGCTGGTGGGTCACCATCGTCATCGCGATCCGCGAGATCGGCGTGACGCTGCTGCGGTTCTGGGTGATCCGGCACGGCGTCATCCCGGCCAGCCGGGGCGGCAAGGCCAAGACGCTCGCCCAGATCGCGGCCATCACCGCGTACCTGCTGCCCCTGCCCGCGTCCGCCGAGCCGGTGCGCTGGGTGCTGATGGGGCTCGCGCTCGTGCTGACCGTCGTGACCGGGCTCGACTACGTCGTGCGCGCGGTGCGGCTGCGCGCCGCCGGGAGGCGTGCCGCGGGCGCATGAAAGCTGAGACCTTGATCACTCACCTGATCGAGCGGGGGGAGACGGTGGCGACGGCCGAGTCGCTGACCGCCGGACTCGTCTGCGCGACGCTGACCGAGGTCCCCGGTTCGAGCGCCGTCGTCCGGGGTGGACTGGTGGTCTACGCCACCGACCTCAAGGCGAAGCTGGCCGGGGTCGACGAAGGCCTCCTCACCGCGCATGGCGCCGTTCATCCCGAGGTCGCGGCGCAGTTGGCCGTCGGCGCGAGAGACCGGTGCGGCGCCACGTGGGGACTCGGCCTGACCGGCGTCGCGGGTCCGGACGGGCAGGACGGCGTCGCGCCGGGCACCGTCCACGTCGGTCTCGCGGGCCCGGGGGTGCTCACCGTCCGCACACTGGACTTGAGCGGTGATCGAGCCTCGGTCAGGGCGGGTGCGGTCTCGGGCGCGTTCGCCCTGCTGGGGGAACATCTCGCATGATCGCCGCGTTCGCCCTTGGCGTATTGCCGTGTCAACACCTGCGCCCGGGGCACCGCTCTGGGTAACGTAGGGGGTAGTCAGTCCTGGAAGGGAGGCGCGTGATGACCGTGCTGTTGCGCGAGGCGATCGGCGACCGGCTCCGACACGCCCGCACGAACCAGCGTCGAACGCTGCGGGACATCTCCCGCGCCGCCAGGGTGAGCCTCGGCTACCTTTCCGAGGTCGAGCGCGGGCAGAAGGAGGCGTCCAGCGAGCTGCTGGCGTCCATTTGCGAGGCCCTGGACCTTCCGCTGGGCGAACTCCTGCACAAGGTCGCGGCGGACGTCTCGGCGATGGACAACGTCGAGGTCGCCCCGGTGGACGAGAAGGTCGAAGCGGGCAAGCGGCGCGCTCCGGAGCGGGAAGGCGCCGAAGCGGGCCTCGAAGGCGGCCGTCTGGTGTCCGAGCTGATCGGCAACGACCTGGCCGACCTGCGGATCTCGCCGCCGCCGCGGATGAGTCCCGCACTGCGGACGACGATCTCCGCACCGAAGATGGTCGCCGCCTAGCAAGGCTGTGAACGGGAAAGGCCCCAGGCAGTCCGCCTGGGGCCTTTCCTGTCAGTTCGCGGCGTTGTCGAACGTGCCCGGCTGGTAGGAGCCGCCCTTGGTCTGCGTGATGACGAGCAGCCGGTTGGCGGCGTTGATCATCGCGACCAGGTAGACCAGCGCGGCGATCTGGTCGTCGTCGTAGTGCTTCCGCACCCGGTCCCAGGTCTCGTCGGAAACACCCTGGTGCGCGTCGGCGATCCGGCTGCCTTCCTCGGCGAGGGCCAGCGCGGCCTGCTCTGCCTCGGTGAACACCGTCGACTCGCGCCAGGCGGCGACCAGGTTGACGCGGACCGCGGGTTCGCCGGCGGCCGCCAGGTCCTTGGCGTGCGCGTCGACGCAGAAGCCGCAGCCGTTGAGCTGGCTGGCTCGCAGCGACATCAGCTCCTGAGTCACCGTCGGCAGGGTCGACCCCTTGATGGCCACACTGACGTTCGCGAAGCGCTTGCCGAGCTTCGCGCCGAGCTCGTTGCTGTTCAGATCGAAACGGGAATCCATGGTCTCGTCCTCTTTCGTGGTCGTGTGCTGAACCGGACGACCACCGGATGCCGGCGGCCCGGCCCCGCTGACAGCATCGGAGCGTGACCTGCGCCACGGCATCGACGTGTCAGAAATCGAGAGGACGCGGCGTCTGGTGGGGACACCGTCGCCGAGCACAGGAGCCGTCCATGTCCGACACCGCCACGGAGGCGTTCGTCGCCCACCGGAACCTGCTGTTCACCGTCGCCTACGAGATGCTCGGCTCGGCCGCCGACGCCGAAGACGTCCTCCAGGAGACGTGGCTGCGCTGGTCCGGAGTCGACCTCGGCACCGTGGAGAACCCGCGGGCGTACCTGGTCCGCATCACCACCAGACAGGCGCTGGGCAGGCTGCGCACGCTCGGCCGGCGCAAGGAGTCCTACGTCGGTCCGTGGCTGCCCGAACCCCTGCTCACCAGCCCCGACGTGGCCGACGACGTCGAACTGGCCCACAGCGTCTCGATGGCCATGCTGCTGGTCCTGGAGACCCTCACCCCGACCGAACGAGCGGTGTTCGTGCTGCGCGAGGTGTTCGACGTGCCCTACGGCGAGATCGCCGAAGCCGTCGGCAAGACCCCGGCCGCGGTCCACCAAATCGCCCACCGGGCGCGGGCGCACGTCGCCGCGCGGAGACCGCGTGGTGCCGCGTCGCCCGGCGAGACCAAGGACGTGGTCGACGCGTTCCACCGCGCCGTCCGGACGGGTGACCTGCAAGGACTGCTCGACGTCCTTTCGCCGGAAGTCGTCTTCCTCGGTGACGGCGGCGGAGTGGTGCAAGCCGTGCTGGAGCCCGTGGTCGGGGCAGCCCTGGTCGCGCCGCTGCTGGCCGGTAGCCGCCCGGTCCGCGACGACGCGGCGACGATGCGGACCGCGCAGGTCAACGGGCATCCCGCGCTGATCCTGCGGCTCGGTGACGAGGTCGACACCGTCGTCGCGCTGCGTGTCGAGCACGGCCTCATCACCGGCCTCTACGCGGTGCGGAACCCCGAGAAGTTGTCACGGATGGACCAGGAGACCGCGCTGCGCCGCTGACGCGGGTCGTCTTCACCCACCGTCACCGGACGGTGAACCCGAAGGTCGTGGACATCACAGTCAGGGGGATCCCTGAATTCCGTCGGGGTCGCCTGGAACGCGGGACGCCGACCTGACACGATGGAACTCAACGCCGGGGTCGGGACGTTGCAACATCACAGAGGGGACGCCCCACCTCGAGGTAACAGCCCGTGGGATGCGAGAAGGCAGGCGGAGGAGATGGCCAACCCGTTCGTGAAGTTCTGGAAGTACATGATGGCGGCGTTCTCGTCGAAGATCGACGAGCACGCCGACCCGAAGGTACAGATCCAGCAGGCCATCGAGGAGGCGCAGCGCAACCACCAGGCGCTGACCCAGCAGGCCGCCTCGGTGATCGGTAACCAGCGTCAGCTGGAGATGAAGCTGAACCGCCAGCTCGGCGACGTGGAGAAGCTGCAGGCTTCGACCCGCCAGGCGCTGGTGCTCGCCGACGAGGCGCGCGCCAAGGGCGACGAGCAGAAGGCGACCGAGTTCGAGAACGCGGCGGAGAGCTTCGCCGCGCAGCTCGTCACCGCCGAGCAGAGCATCGAGGACCTCAAGACCCTGCACGACCAGTCGCTTCAGGCTGCGGAGCAGGCGAAGAAGGCCGTCGAGCGCAACGCGACCATGCTGCAGCAGAAGCTGGCCGAGCGCACCAAGCTGCTCTCGCAGCTGGAGCAGGCGAAGATGCAGGAGCAGGTCTCCGCTTCCCTGAACCAGATGAGCCAGCTGGCCGCGCCGGGCAACACCCCGTCGCTGGAAGACGTTCGCGACAAGATCGAGAAGCGCTACACCACCGCGCTGGGCTCGGCCGAACTCGCACAGAACTCCGTCCAGGGCCGGATGATGGAGGTCCAGGCCTCCACGACGCAGCTCGCGGGGCACTCGCGGCTGGAGCAGATCCGCGCGTCCATGAAGGGTGACTCCGTCGCTCAGGTGACCGACGGCAAGACCGCCGCCGCGCCGAAGGCGTCGAGCTCCGCGGACATCCAGCGTGAGATCCAGGCACGGGTTCAGGCCGAACAGGGCAAGAACCCCGCCTGACACACCACCTAGAGCCGGTCCCGCACCCACGCGGGTGCGGGACCGGTCTCACCTGAAGACAGGGGAGAGGGCAATGGGCCAGGGCAGGCGCAAGGACTTCGGGGAGTTCACCGCCAAGCTTGAGAAGCACATCGAAAAGCTGCCCGACTACGCCCAGCGCGCGCAGGAGAAGCTGCAGCGCTACATCCCGCCCTCCGAGCAGGCTTCTTCGCGGCCCGCTCAGCCGGCGCCACCGCGGCCCCGCCCGCAGGTGCCCGCCATGCCGAAGATCTCGCAGCAGCTGACGTCGATGGCCGCGGGCCAGATCCCGGTCGTCGCCGACGCGAAGGCCAAATGGGCGCGCTGGAACGAACCCGCCGCCAAACTGGAGCGCCGCAAGCGCCGGACTTCGCGGGCGCTGACGTTCTGGATCCTCCTCACCTTCCTTTGTGGACTGTTCGCCGTCGTCGCGGGCACCGGCCTGTTGAAGGACGGCCAAGCCGACGTCCTCCAGGCCATCGCGGGCGGCGCGTTCGCCGTCATCTTCGGCACCTTCGGGGTCAAGTCGGGGCTGCGGCTGCGGACGCTGAACCGCACCGTGCTGCCCGCCGCTCCCGCCACCCCGCCGCCGCTGCCCCCGGCACGGTCCGTCGCGCGTGAGCCGATGGAGCGCCTCGCCGAGAGCGAGGCTTCGCTGGCGGAGCTGCTTCGCCAGCTTTCGCAGCCGACGTCGCTCGGCACCATGCCGGTCTCCGAGATCGCCGTGGCGGACGCCCGGACGACCGCGGCCGAGGCGGCGCAGGCGCTGCGCGGCCTGGCCGGCCGGATCCAGGCCATCGAACGCGGACGTGACGCCGCGCCCGAGCGGGAACGCGGCGCCCTCGACGCCGCCGTCAAGCAACTACGCGAGCAGCTCGACGACGGTCTCGACGGCTACGGCGGTCTCGTCGCGGCCGCCGGGCACACCGTCGCCGCGAGCTCGGACGGCATGACGTCGTCCAAGGAGCAGCTGTCCGACGCGACCGACAAGCTCGCCGGACTGGCCATGGCGCTGCGCGAACTTTCCTGAAGCCGTAACTCGCGTGCTCGGATGCGTAACTCGCGTGCTTGGAGGCGGATCTCAGGAGATCGCCCTTCAAGCACGCGAGTTCCGCCTCCAAGCACGCGAGTTACGCAATCGGGTAGCGCCTGAGCAGGCGCTTTCCTGGACCATCGTCTCATTCGTCGTCACTAATACTCCATTGCGTAACGACTCGCTCACTGTGTGGTAGCGAAACGCTCGCGTAACCCGAATCCGCTGGTGACGGCGCCCCGCGATGCCTAACGTTTCTTACATGCACGCAGTGCTCTTCCCAGCTCGGGCCTGAACCCAGCCCGCGTGAGCGGGCGTTCCAGGGTGGCGGACCGGACACAGTGGATCTCGCGCAGTGGTCTTTCTCGTCCCCACCGAGGAAAGGACGCCCAGTGACGACGCTCCCCCCGGAACCAGAACCGACTCCCACTCCTCTTCCCAGCTCCTATCAGCGCGTCATAGCCGCTTACGACCGGATCGCCGAGGTCGACCGGCCCGACGTCTGGATCACCCTCCGCGCGGTGGAAGACGCGCTCGTTGACGCGAAGGCCGTGGACGAACGGCTTCGCGCGGGCGCGGACCTGCCGCTCGCGGGGACACTGGTGGCGGTCGCCGACGTCATCGGCGTCGCCGGCCTTCCCACGGCGGGCGAGGACGTCTGCTGTGTCGGCGCCACATCCGTGTCCCGGCTGACCGCGGCCGGGGCGGTCGTGATCGGCAAGACCAACTGCGACCGGTTCGGCAGCGACCTCGAGCACACCCACAGCCCGTACGGCGCCGTGAGCGCCGCGCTCAACACCGACCGGGTCTCCGGGAGCGCGAGCAGCGGCGCGGCCGTCGCCGTCGCGCTCGGCCTCGTGGATCTGGCCGTCGGCACGGACACGGCCGGAGCGGGCCGGGTTCCCGCGTCCCTCAACGGGATCGTCGGCTTGAAGCCGACGCTGGGCCTCGTTCCGAAGACCGGCGCCGCGCCGTGCGGCGGGATCGCCCTGTTCGCCCGCAGCCTCACCTTGGGGCAGCGCGCGCTGGGACAGATGACCGGTCCCGACGGGATCGACCCGCTCGCCCGCGACTGGCCTCCGGACGTCCGGCTGTCCGCGGGCGATCGGCCGCGGGTGGCGATCCCGGGCTCCGACACGCTCACCGGCCTTTCGCTGCAATCCCGGTCCGCCTTCCTCGGCGCGGTTTCGGCGCTGCGGGCGTCCGGCGCCCGGGTGGAGACGGTGGAGGTCTCGGCACTGCTGACGGTGGGCGGCTTGATCCACGACGACGGCTTCACCGCCGACAGGCAGCGCGTCGCCGAGGCCGGGATGCTCGCGCTCCGGATGCTGTCGGAGTACGACGCCCTCGTCCTCCCGACGGTCGCGGACCATCCCTCGGTCTCCGAGGCACTGTCCGATCCGGACGGGGTCGCGAAACGGCTGGAGCGGTTCACGGCGTTCGTCAACCTGCTCGACCTCGCCGCGGTCACGGTGCCGTCTTCGCCGTCGGATCTGGGGCCGTACGGGGTTTCCGTGGTGGTGCGGCCGTTCGACGACCAGATCGCCATCGATCTCGCCGCCGTGCTCACCGACGAACAGGCCGATTTCCCTTATCCCGCACCGGGCGCGGATCTCGTGGTGTTCGGGGCGCAGTTGCGCGGGCAGCCCTTGAACGGAAGCCTGGTCGCCGCGGGGGCCCGGTTCACCGGACTGGTCCAGACCGGCGAGGGCTACCGGATGCTGTTGCTGCCCACCGATCCGCCCCAGCCGGGGGTGGTGCCGGTGAGCGCCACGGGCGAGCACACGATGCTCTCGGGTGAACGCTGGCGGCTCTCGCCCGCCGCGCTCGGTGCCTTCGCGGCCACGCTGCCCGCCCCGTTCGTCCTGGGCCGGATCCGGCTGGAGAACGGGGAAACGCCGCTGGCGGTCCTCTGCGACCAGGCCGCCGCGGCGACGGCGACGGAGCTGACGAGGTACCAGTGCTGGCGTGCCTACCTGCGGTTCGTCAGTACGGCCGGGCCGCGAGACCTCGGGCGACCCGCTTGACCAGACCGGGACCGTGCAGGGCGAAACCGGTGTAGAGCTGGACCAGTCCGGCGCCGGCGTCGAGCATCCGGGCGGCGGCGCCGGCGTCGAAGATCCCGCCGACGCCGATGATCGGCAGCTTGCCGTCGGTCTCGTCGTGCACGAACCGCACCACCTCGACCGAGCGCGCGGTGAGCGGGCGGCCGGACAGCCCGCCCGCCTGCTCGCCGACGGCGGCCTCCGCCGGGGCGATCCCTTCGCGCGACAGCGTCGTGTTGGTCGCGATCAGCCCGGCGACACCGTGTTCGAGGCAGACCTCCAGCAGTTCCGCGAGCGCTTCGTCGGTGAGATCGGGGGCGACCTTCACCAGCACTGGAGTCGGCTTCGCGTCACCGGCGAGCTCGGCCGAGGTCTTCCGCAGCTCGGCGAGCAGCTCGGCCAGCGCGGACTTGTCCTGCAACGCCCGCAGGCCCGGCGTGTTCGGGGAACTGACGTTGATCGCGAAGTAGTCGGCGTACGGGTACAGCGCCCGCAGCGAGAACCGGTAGTCCTCGACGGCCTCGTCGAGCGGGGTCACCTTGGACTTGCCGATACTGACGCCGAGCGGCACTGGCGGTTTCCCGCCCGCGGCGAGGCGAGCGGCGAGCGCCTCCGCGCCCTCGTTGTTGAAGCCCATCCGGTTGATCACCGCGTCGGTCTCGGCGAGGGTGAACAGCCGCGGTTTGTCGTTGCCCGGCTGCGGATGCCGGGTGACCGTGCCGACCTCGACGAAACCGAAGCCGAGCGCGGGCCAGGCGTGCAGGGCCCGGCCGTTCTTGTCCATCCCGGCGGCGAGGCCGACCCGGTTCGGGAAGCGGAGCCCGAGGAAGGTGACCGGATCGTCCGTCCGGTAGACGCGGCCGAGCGCGGCGAGCGCGGGGGAGACCCGGCTCAGCCTGGCGAGCATGCCGATGGTGCGTTCGTGCACGGTTTCGGGGTCGCTGCCGGAGACTCGGTAGAGGGCGGGACGGACGATCTTGTCGAAGAGCACGGCCCCATCATGCCTGGTGAGCTCTAGCGGCTCGCCTTCCACTCGTCTTCGAGCATCGCGAAGACGAGTTCGTCACACCACTCGCCCTTCACGATCTCGTTCTCCCGCAGATGCGCTTCCTTCTTCATGCCGAGACGGTCCATCAGCGCGGCGGACGCGGTGTTGCGCCCGTCACAGCGGCCGATGATCCGGTGCAGGCCGAGATCCTCGAACCCGAGCCGCAGCACCTCGACGGCGGCCTCCGCGGCGAGCCCCTTCCCGTGGTGATCGGGATGGAAGACGAACCCGATCTCGCCCTGGCGGCGCTCGCTGCTGAGGTATTCGAGGTTCAGGTCGCCGATCAGCTGTCCGGTCTCGGTCAGTTCCGCGGCCACCGCGAGGAACTGGCCTTCCTGCGACAGGGTGCCGCTGTGCACCCGTTTGGCGAGCGCGGCGGCGGATTCGGCCCGGCTGCGCGGGCCCCAGTAGAGGTAGCGGGCGACGTCGGCGCGGGACTGGAAGGAGTTGAGTTCGTCGAGATCCGCCGGAGTGAAGGCGCGGAGGGTCAGGCGCTGGGTGATGATCGGGAAATCGGGCCTCAGCATGGCGTCAGGCTATCCAGTCGGCTGGGTTCCTGGGGGCGGAACTGCGGCGGACGGTCCTTCGGAGCGGCGGGCGGCACACCCCGGAAGCAGGGGTACCCCCGAGGCGCCTCCCGGACGCCGGAATCGGCGGCCGGGCCCGAGCCGGACCGGTGCTCGGGAACCTCGGGGGCCCGGTGACTGCCTGGTATTCGCTATCAGGCACCACGCGAAGCAGAGACGACGAGCCGAAGGTGGCTCCAACTTGCGTTGTATCGCTGCTCAAAAGTCCTACGCGTGCGGTCCGCTAGCGGACAGCCACCTCACGAGTCCTGTTGGAATACAACTTTGGACCACCTCCTCTCTCGTGTACCGCCAAACTATGCGAGGAGTTCGGGGTCCTGCAACAAGATTTCTTCGATCTCCGCCGTCAGGGCCGTCTTGTCCGCCGACGGCAGAAAAGCCGCTTCCACGGCATTCTTCGCGAGCAGGGCGATTTCGGCCGCCGTCAGCCGCAGGGTTTCGGCCACCGCCACGTACTCGCCGTCGAGGGTGGCCCCGAACATCGGCGGGTCGTCGGTGTTGAGCGTGACCAGCACGCCGTGATCGAGCAGCCGTCGCACGGGATGCGCCGCGATCGACGCGCATTGCCCGGTCCGCACGTTCGACGTGGGGCAGACCTCCAACGGGATCCGTTGCACGGCAAGGTATTCCAGTAACGCCGGATCGGTGTGCGCGCCGACGCCGTGCCCGATCCGCTCGGCGCCGAGATCGTGCACCGCCGACCAGACGGTGGCGGGCCCGGTGGTCTCGCCCGCGTGCGGGACGCTGCGCAGCCCAGCCTCCCTGGCCGCGGTGAAGAAGGGGGCGAACTGCGCACGGCCGACACCGACCTCCGGGCCGCCGAGCCCGAAGGACACCAGGCCTTCGGGACGTTCGCGGAGCGCGAACACCACCGTCTCCCGGCCGGCGACGACCCCTTTCTCGCCGGGAATGTCGAAGCACCAGGCCAGTTCCACGCCGTGGTCCGCCCGTGCCGCCGCCCGCCCGGTCGCGAGACCGGTGAGGAGATCGTCCGGCGGCATCCCGTCGAGGACGTGGTTGTACGGCGTCACGGTCACTTCCGCGTAGCGCGCGTTCTGCGCGGCCAGATCCGCCGCCAGCCCGGTGACGAGGGTGTGGATGTCGCGGGCGTCGCGTACCAGCGACGTCACCGCCAGGTAGTTGCGGAGGAAATGCGGGAAATCGCGGAAGGTGAAGAACTCGGCGAGCTCCGACGGCTCCGTCGGCACACCCGCGGACGGGCGGCGGCGGGCCAGTTCCAGCACCGTGGGCAGGCTCGCCGAACCGACGAGGTGGACGTGGAGTTCGACCTTGGGCAGGGCGTGCACGAACGCGCGCAGCGCCGTGCCCGTGAGGATTCCGGGCATGACAAAGCTCCCTGGGATGAAGAAGTGAAGGGTGACGTGCGGAGGGAGCGGGTGGCTCAGGGAGCGAGGTCGCCGCGTTCGGTGTCGGCCCCGTAGAGCGGGAGCTTGAACAGCGTCACCAGGCCAGCTTAGCCGCTCGGAGCGGGTCCGGACTGGCATTTCGGGCAGAACCAGGTCGGCCTCGCCTGGTGTCCGGCACCCTGGGGAGCGACCTTGAGCCTGCCGCCGCAGCGGAAGCAGCCCTGTTTGGTCCGTTCGTAGACCCAGTGTTCACGGCCGCGGCGCAGATCGCCGGTGGTGGTCTGCGACGTGCGCCAGGCGTTGGTCTTCAGCAGCTTGCGTCCGAGCGCGACGGCCTTCGCGGTGTCCACTTCGGACACCGGTGTCCATGGTGTGACGCCGAGCAGGAAGCACATCTCGACCTTGTACATGTTCCCGATCCCCGCCATGATCCGCTGGTCCAGCAGGGCGTCGCCGAGTTCGCGATCCGGGTCCGCGGCCAGCGCGGCCGCCGCCCGCTCCGCGAGTTCGTCCGTCCACCGTGGATCGAGCAGATCCGGGCCGAGGTGCCCGACCAGGCGGTCTTCTTCGTCCGTGGGCACGAGTTCGAGGTCGTGCACGCGGAAGCCGATCGCCTGCAGATCCTCGGTGGCGAGGATGACCCGCGCCTGATGGGCCGGATTGCGCCAGCGCGCGCCGGCCCGGTAGACGTCCCACTTGCCGTCCATGCGCAGGTGGCTGTGGAGGGTGAGGTCGCCGGAGAACCGCGTCAGCAGATGCTTGCCGACCGTGCCGACACCGAGCACGTCACGTCCGGCGAGATCCGTCGTGGCCAGCCGGGGGACCCTGAACTCGCCTCGCAGCAGGTTCTTCCCGGCCAGCGCCTTGTCGAGGACCTTGCCGGCGAGGAAGACGGTGTCGCCTTCGGGCATCGGACGTCAGCCCGTGCCGGTGTCGCTCAGCTTGGCGGGGGCTTCGGTGGTCTCGGGCTCTTCGTCGCCGCGGACGCGATGCCGTCCGGCCCGGCTCGAACGCAGGACCTTCGCGAGCACCATGTTGAAGGTGAGGGCGATCTCCTGCGCGCCGGGGGAGTGCCACTCGTGGATCGGGCTGCACGCGCCCTGCGCCTGCTGTACCGCGAGCCGGTCCGGGATGGCCGTCGGCATCACCAGCGGGCCGAAGTTCTCCCGCAGCTCGGCCACGCGGAACTGGTGCTCGTAGGAGCGCACGCGAAGCTTGTTGACCACGACGCCGATCGGCCGCAGCCCCGGGTTCTGCTCTTCGCGGATCTTCTCGATCGCGTCGAGCGCGCGGCGCGCGCCGGAGACGGCGTACATCGTCGGCTCGGTGACGATCAGGGCGCTGTCCGCGGCCACCAGCGCGGAGCGGGTCAGCCTGCCGAGTGACGGCGGGCAGTCGAGGATCACCAGCTCGTAGGGTTCCTCGCGCAGCGGGTTCGTGTGCAGCTCGTCGAGCGCGCGGGAGAGGTTCTCCAAGCGGCGGCTGTCGGCGTCCGGTTCGTTGAGCATCTCCAGCTCTTCGGCGCCGACGAGAACGTCGATCTGGTCGCTCCACACGCTGGGCGCGATCGCGCGTTCTAGCACCGAGCGCACCGGCGTCTCTAGGACATCGGCCAGCGTGCGATCGGTGAAGGGCGGGTCCAGCGAGGTGGTGGCGTTGCCTTGCGGGTCGAGGTCGGCCACGAGAGTCCGGGCGCCCCTACGCAGCGCGGCGGACGCGACACCGAGGGCGACCGTCGTTTTACCGACGCCACCCTTCAGGCTGAGAACAGCGACCGTGTGCACTCGATACAGCCTACGGGCAGCCGGCGGGGTGGCTCCTTGGCAAGGTGTCGAACACCGCATCGGACTACACCCGGCGGCGCCCGGAAGGCGGGCATTACCCTGTGCGTTTATGAAGACGGACACCGTGGCCACGCGGGGATCGGGGGCGGTTCGCCGGGTTCTCGAAGCAGAACTCCGGGCCGCACGGGCGCGAGGCGCACAACAGCCGCACGTCGTCGACGTCGGCGGCGGCAGCGGCGGCTGGGCGGTGCCGCTGGCCTCGGCGGGCTGCCTGGTGACCGTGGTCGAGCCGAACCCCAACGCGCTGGCGACCCTGCGCCGCCGCGCCGAGGAAGAGGGCGTCTCCGGCAGCATCACGGTGATCGCCGACGACTCCGACGCGCTCGGCGCCCACGTCGCGGCGGGCTCGGCCGACCTCGTGCTCGCGCACGGGCTGCTCGAAGTCGTCGACGACCCGGCGCTCGTGCTCGCCGCGCTGGCCGCCGCGGTCAAACCCGGCGGGGCGGTCTCGGTGCTGGTGGCGAACCGGCACGCCGCGATCCTGCAGCGCGCGCTGGCCGGACGGCTCGGTGAGGCGCGGGAACTCCTCGCGTCCGGCAGCGGCGTCCTCGGTGGCGGCCGGGAGACCGTGCTGCGGCGCTTCGACGCGGAGGCCCTTCGCGCGCAGCTGATCGCGGTGGGGCTCGAGGTGACCTCGTTGCAGGGCGACGGTGTCGTGGCGGACTTCGTGCCCGGTGGGGTGCGGGAAGAGGATCTGGCGGAGTTCGAGCTGGCGGCGGCGTCTGTTCCGCCGCTGCGGGACATCGCCAGCAGGCTGCACGTCCTGGCCCACCGTCCCTGACCCTCACGAGACTGTCGGTGGTCCGGGCTAGTTTCTGCCCGTGGGACGAAACGCTGAATTGCCCGGCGGGATGGCCCGCTACCGCGTGACGACCGGGGCCACCGCCTGGCCCGACGACACCGGCTGCGGCCTGCTGCACGTCGACATGGACGCCTTCTTCGTGTCCTGCGAGCTGCGCACGCGCCCGGAGCTGGCGGGCAAGCCGGTGGTCGTGTCCGGCGGGGGGCCGAGGTCCGTCGTCGCGGCGGCGAGCTACGCGGCACGCGAGTTCGGCGTCCGGTCGGCCATGCCGTTCTCGACGGCCAAGCGGCTCTGCCCGCAGCTGATCTGCATCACGCCGACGCCGGGGCTCTACGGCGAGGTGTCCAAGGGCGTCATGGAGGTCTTCCGCGAGCTGACGCCGCTGGTGGAGCCGTTGAGTCTGGACGAGGCGTTCCTGGACGTCAGCGGGGCGCTCAAGCGGCTGGACTCCTCGCCCGCGCGGCTCGGCGCCTGGATCCGGGAGCGGGTGGCCGCCGACTTCGGGATCAGTTGCTCGGTCGGCGTCGCGAAGGTCAAGTTCGTCGCCAAGCTGGCGTCCGGGATGGCGAAACCGGACGGCATGGTCGTCGTGCCGTCGGCCGAGACGCTCGCGTTCCTGCGCCCGCTGCCCGTGTCGGCGCTGTGGGGCGTCGGCAAGCGCACCGAGGAGCAGCTGCGGCAGCAGGGGCTCGACACCATCGCCGACGTCGCAGCCGCTCCGCTGTCCAGGCTGAGGCGGTCGCTCGGGCGGGCGCTGGGGGAGCATCTGTACGCGCTCGCGAACGGGCACGACGAGCGCGAGGTGGTCCCGGAGTCGCCGGACAAGTCGATCGGTGCCGAAGTGACCTTCGACGTGGATCTCCACGACCGCGCGGCGCTCGGGCTGGAACTCCTCCGGCTGTCGGAACGCGTCGCCGCCACCCTGCGCCGCCGGGGGCTGCGCGGGCGGACGGTGTCGATCAAGGTCCGGTTCGCGGACTTCAAGACGATCACCCGGGCCAGGACAACCGCCGTCGGAGTGGATGTGGCCCGCGACATCCACCGCACCGCCGTCGAACTCCTCACCGAGCACGCGCCGACGGGCGCAGTCCGCCTGATCGGGGTAAGAGTCGAAGGGTTGGACACGGAGAGTGATGGAGAGCAGCTGCTTTTCGAGTCACCCGAACCCCGTTGGCGGGATGCGGAAGTCGCCGCCGACGTCGCGAGGTCGAAGTTCGGCGCCGCCGCGGTGCGGCCCGCGTCACTGCTGACCCCCCGTGACCAGTGACATCGCCTGCTCCGCCGCCTCCGAGAGGGGCGAGCCGGGTGGTTTCGGCCAATTCGATCCCTTCTGGATACGGGATCGGGTAGTCGGACGAGCGCGGGGCTCGTATCCTGGACAGAGACACCCCGCCTGGGGTTGTCTGTTGGGTCCATGACGTTGCGCGGCCCGGCGCCCGCGACAGCTGTGCCGGAGGAGGAAAGATGCCACTCTCCGAGCATGAGCAGCGGCTGCTCGATCAGATCGAGCGCGAGCTCTATGCCGAGGACCCCAAGTTCGCATCCACGGTGCGAGGCACCCGGTTGCGCCGCCCCGCCCGCCGACGGCGTTTGCAGGGCATCGCCCTGTTCGTAGTGGGCGTCGCACTGTTGGTGCTCGGCGTGGTGGTCAACATCCGGGTCGCCGAGATCCCCGTGATCAGCGTGCTCGGGTTCCTCGTGATGTTCTTCGGAGTCATGATGGCCGTCACATCGATTCGGCAAGGAGCCGAAACGGAAGGCGGCAAGGACAGCGGTGGCCCGGGGGCCGGCGGAGGTGGCGGCAAGGCGTCCCCGCGCCGGAGCTCGTTCACCCAGCGCATGGAAGAACGCTTCCGCCAGCGCTTCGAGGAGCAATAGCTCCCACACACGCGAACATGCCGGCAGGGCGATGCCTTGTCGGCATGTTCGCGTTGTCATGCCCCAGTGCGCTGGCCACACCGGAAGGTTCGGGGGCGCCGGTACCGCGTGGGTCGGGGTGGTCGTGGGTGGGGTTTTTGGGTGGGAACCCAAAAACCCCCCCCCACCCCCCCCCACCCCCCCCCCACCGAGAGGCCTCTCCTCGTTGGGGGCCATTCCAACGCCCCG